>JAGQXA010000926.1 GCA_020436865.1 Saprospiraceae bacterium
AACGCATCGGTTTGCGTACAGGTCAGCGTGGCGGGCACGCCCGCCTCGGCATCCGGATAGTTGAGGTCTTCGTCGATCACTACCTCGGCCACCGATTCACATTCGTTCAATTGATTGAACACCAGCAACTGATAGGCGCCGGGGGCGTCGACCTCCGGTGTCAGGGTATTGGCCCCATTGAGGATATTGCCGTCAACCGTCGTCCAGAGGTATTCGTACTCGTTCCCCTGCACAGATCCGCTGCCGTCGAGTTGGAGCGTCATCTGGTAGCAGTTGATGATGTCGGTGAGGCCGGCATCGGCCAGGGGCGCAAGCGTATTTTCAGAAATCGAAACGGAACTCTGCTCCACGCAACCGTTGACGGCATTGGTCACCGTCAGCAGATAGTCGCCCGGGGCATCGACCACCGGGTTCAAGGTCGTGCTGTCGGCCAGGAAATGCCCGTCGCCGGTTGTCCACAACAGGTCGTAGGCAGCGCCTCCGGCATCGGCCGTACCGCCGAGCGTGATGGTCGGCGTGCCGCAAGTGATCTCACCGGGTTGGCCGGCATCGACCGTGGGCAAAGCGAGGTCGTCGCCGACCTGGATGGCGGCCGACGACACGCAGCCGTTCAGGTTATTGGTCACCTGCAACTGATACGATCCGGCCGAGGAAACCAGCGGGGTCAGGCCATCGTCGCCCGATACGAACTGTCCGTCGATGGTCGTCCAGGCGAGGGTCAGATCGTTGGAGGCATTGGTCACCTGGGCTTCCAGGCCGACTTCCGGCACGGCGCAAGTGATGAGCCCGCCGCTGGCCAGGGCGATGGCCGGATGCAGCGTATCGGGCATTACGGTCACGCTCGCGGCCGTTTCGCAATCGTTCGCCAGATCGAGCAGGGTCAGTACGTAGGTACCGCCCGCATCGACCGTGGGTGTCAGTGTATTTTCTCCGCTGACAATATTCCCGTTGGTTGTCGACCAGGTATATTCGATGCTCGGTCCCTGACTGGAGGCGCTGCCGTCGATCGTGATCGCCGGCGTCACGCAATCCAGTTGATCGAGGGCCTGCACGATCGCCACCGGCAGGTTCTCATCCTGGGTGATCAGCACCTGAGTGGTGTCCGTACAGAGGTTTACCGTATCGGTGACGATCAGCGTATAAGTCCCGGCGGCATTCACCAGCGGGTTCAGGGTACCTTGTCCGCTCAGGATGTTGCCGGTATTGGTTGTCCAGACGTACTCAAAACGGTCGATCAATCCGGTCGCCGTGGCCTGGAGTTCGTAGTTGGTCAGCGTACAGGTCAGTTCGACGCCAGGGCCGGCATCGGCCTGCGGCAGCGCGAAGTCTTCCACCACGCCTACCTGATCGGTGCTTTCACAACCATTGACGGTGTTGATCACCGTCAGCAGATAGGTGCCGCCGGCATCGACCGCCGGGCTATTGGAGGTTTGGCCGTTCACGATATTCCCGTCGGCCGTGCTCCAGTTGTATGTGATGCCCGGACCGGTCGAGGATCCCGTACCGTCGAGCGCGATCGTCGGCGAGGCGCAACCCAGCACGAGGTCGCCGCCGGCATCGGCGAGCGGAGGGGCGATGTCTTGCGTCATGCTCACGGCGGCCGTCGATTCGCAGTGATTATCCTGGTTGACGACCAGCAGGACGTAATCTCCGGGGGCGTCGGCGACCGCCACTGCCGAGTTGGCGCCGCTGACGATATTGCCGTTGGTCGTGCTCCACTGGTAGCTGAAATTCGGACCGCTATCGGAACCCGAGCCGTCGAGGTTAACGGTAGACTGATAGCAGTTGATGACGTCGACCGGACCGGCGTCGGCCAGCGGCTGTTGTACGTCTTGCACGACGGCCGTACTTTGCTGGTCGCTACATCCGTTGTCGAGGTTGGTCACAGCGAGGTTATAGGCGCCCGGAGCGTCGACCGTGGGCGTGAGGCTACTACCGCCGCTGACGATATTGCCATCGGGTGTGGTCCAGGAAATATCCAGGTTACCCAGTCCGCCGGCCGTCGCCTGGATCTGCAGATCGGATACGGCACAATTGAGAGAGCCGGGCTCGGCGATCTGCAGAGGCGGCGGGGCCGTGTCTTCGTTTACGGTCACCGGCATGGTGGTCGAACAGTTGTTCGCGGTATTGAGTACGGTCAATTCATAGGTGCCTCCGCTATTCACTACCGGATTCAACCCATTCCCGCCGCTGACGATATTGCCGTCGGGCGTCGTCCAGGTGTATTCGAAGGTCGGTCCGGTATCGGTGCCGCCGGCATTCAGGGTTACTTGCGAGTTGTAGCAGTTGACGGTCGCCGGCGCAGCGATGGTCACGTTCGGGTTATTGATGTCTTCCGGCACGATCACCGTCATCGTATTGTTGCAGAAGTTCTCCAGGTTGGCGATGATGAGCGTATAGGCGCCGCCGGCATCGACCGTGGGCGTCAGAGTGAACTGCCCCGACACGAAATGGCCGTTAGTGGTCGTCCAGGTGTAATTGAACTGGCCGCCGCTGCTCGAGCCACTGGCGTCGATGGTCACTACGGGATCATAGCAATTAACCTCATCCGGTTGTGCGATGACGATCTGAGGGATCTGGGTGTTGTCGAGCACCACGGCTGTCGAGGTAGCCGTGCAGCCGTTATCGTTGTTGCTTACCGTCAGCACATAGGTGCCCGGCGCGTTGACCAGGGGTCCCTGGGTCGTGGCCCCGCTGACGATGTTGCCATCGACGGTCGTCCACAGATAGGTGTAGCTACTGCCGGTCGAGGAGGCCGTCCCGTTTAGCGATACCATGGTGGAGATACAGTTGATCTCCATATCCGGACCGGCATTGGCCATCGGCACGGCCGAATCGACTGTCACGTTGGTACTGGCCGAAGCGGTACAGCCGTTGGTCAGGTTCGTGATGGTCAGAGTGTAGGTACCCGGTTCGTTGACCAGCGGCGCCGGCGTATTGGCGCCGGAGAGGATATTCCCGTTCGGGGTCGTCCACTGGTAGCTGAAGTTCGGGCCGCCGCTCGAACTGCTGCCGTCGAGAATGACGGCCGAAACCGTACAGGTCAGCTCCTGTGGCGAACCGGCATTGACGAAGGGAGGGTTGGTGTTCTCGTTCACGAACACGGAGGCCTGGGCCGTACAACCGTTATTGGTATTCGTGACGGTCAGCACATAGCTTCCGCCCTGGCCGACCGTGGGCGTCGCCGTATTTTGACCGCTGACGATCCCCGGCCCGGCCCATTGATAGGTGAAGTTCGGACCGGAGCTCGAGTTGGAGCCGTCGAGCGTCACTTGAGGTGTAAAACAGTCGACGAGCGGAGCCGGCAGTACCACGGCCAAGGGCGGGGTGACGTCTTCGGTCACCGTTACGGTCGACTGCGCCGTGCAGCCGTTCGTGTTGTTGGTCACTGTCAGTACATAAGTTCCGGGCTCATTGACCGTCGGCGTAGCCGAATTCTGCCCGCTGACGATATTGCCGTTGGTCGTGCTCCAGAAGTAACCGATGTTCGACCCCGAAGCCGAACCGGAACCGTTGAGCTGCACTTGTGAATGGGTGCAATCGATCTGTTGCGGCGGACCCGCATTCGCTACCGGCGGCGTATTGTCGAGTCCGACATTGACATTGGTCGTGCCGGTACAGCCGTTGGCGTTGTTGGTCACGGTCAGCGTATAGGAGCCGGCGGCATTCACCACCGGGTTCAGGCTCGTGCCCCCGCTGACGATGCCGGGACCGGTCCACTGATAGCTGAAATTCGGACCCGTACTACTGCCCGCTCCGTTGATCGTCACCTGCAGGT
>JAGQXA010000207.1 GCA_020436865.1 Saprospiraceae bacterium
ACGGCCTTGACGCCGTTGCGATGACCGAACACCCTGGGCTTGCCCTGCCGCTTGGCCCAACGGCCGTTGCCGTCCATGATGATGGCAATATGGCGGGGAAGTTTGTCGAGCAATATTTTGGATCTCAAGTCCATCAATGCGGTATGATAATTGATTGACAAGGTTTTGCGGGGGAAGTTCCTGCCCGCGCCCGGCCAAAAAGTTTTGCAAAGTTAAGAAAAAGAACGCACTTGCCGGCGTACTCCTCTGAGCAGAACCCGGCTACCGAAAAACACCGGATAGAGAAGATGGGGCCGCTACTTGAACGACTTGTTTTTTTTACCTATTTTTATCGAAAGATCCAGCGAGCGAGCAAAAGATTAGCCCCTCTTTTTCAGTCGCTTGCGTTTCGGGATATTCCCGGAGTTTATGGATTTTACCACGGGATCACTCATCATTACGGCTCAATCAATCATTGCCGCCCGGCATCCGGTATATGTCGGACGGCCGGCGAATTGCTCACCCAAGAGAGTCAAACAATTATTCCGCTTCGCACCTAACAAAGGAAGAGGTGCGGGAAAAGAATTAAATTTCAATTAATCCGGAAAACTTTTCCGGGTGGCGAGTTGGCGCCACCTTTGTGGTTGCAAATTATCTTACCCATGTACGACATTATACTCAGCTTCATAACGGCGTTTACGCTCACCTATTTTGCTATCCCTTCGATCATCCATATTGCGCAGGTAAAGAACCTCTGCGACGAACCGGGCGAGCGGCGATCTCACAAGGAGAGCACGCCTTCTCTGGGCGGTATCGCCATCTTTGCCGGGGTGATCTTTTCCATCATCCTCTGGACTCCCTTCAATGCTTTCGGCTCGTTGCAATACATCCTCTGCTCGTTCATCATCATTTTTCTGATCGGCGCGAAAGACGACATTATTCCCATGCCGCCGTACAAAAAGCTCATGGGGCAGATCCTGGCTGCTTCTATCCTGGTGTTTAAAGCCGATGTGCGCCTGACCAGTTTCTATGGCGTATTTGAGATCTACGAGTTGCCTTCCATGTACAGCTATCTGTTTTCGATCTTCACCGTACTGGTCATCATTAACGCCTTCAATCTCATCGACGGCATTAACGGCCTTTCGGGTAGTATCGGCGCTTTGATCTCCATTACCATGGGCGTCTGGTTTCTGATGATCAACCAGATCCAGCTAGCCATCGTGGCGGTGGCCCTCACCGGGGCCCTGATGGCTTTCCTGAAGTACAATTATTCGCCGGCTAAGATCTTCATGGGCGATACCGGCGCCTTGCTGATCGGACTGGTCTGCGCGATCCTGGCTATTCAGTTCATAGAGATCAACGATCAATTGCCGGCCAGTTCGCCGTATAAATTCAACGCTGTGCCTGCCGTGGCGATCGGCATTCTCATTCTGCCGTTGTTCGACACTTTGCGGGTGTTCATTACGCGAGCCTTGCGCGGGCGTTCGCCTCTGTATCCCGACCGCTCGCACATCCACCACCTGCTGATCGATTCGGGCCTTACCCACATGCAAGCCACCACTACGCTGGTCGTGGTCAATATCGTGTTCATCTTCCTGGTGTTTTCGCTGCAGGGCCTGGGCACTCTTCCGCTCCTCGGCATTACCCTGGTGCTGGCCACCGTGCTTTCCACTATCCTCTATTATCGCGTGATGACGCGCAAGAAATTCAACAACCACCCTGTTTAGCGCAAGCGGCATGATCGGATATTTCCTGGTTTTTCTGGGCGGCGGCTTCGGCAGTATGTGCCGCTACGGCATCGCCCATCTGTTGGCGCGCCTGAACTGGACGTTCCCGGCCGCCACCCTGCTGGCCAATGCGATCAGCTGCGTGATCCTGGGGGCGCTGGTCGGTCTCAGCGTGCGAAGCGGCCTGGCCGGCAACTATCGCCTATTGCTGATGACCGGCTTCTGCGGCGGCTTCAGCACCTTCAGCACCTTTTCGGCCGAAACTTTCCACCTGCTGCAAACGGGGCATATCGCCCTAGGCCTGCTCAACATGGCCGCCAGCCTGATCGTGTGCCTGATCGCGATCTATGCGGGGATCAGGCTCGTTGGGTAGAGGAAAGAGGAAAGTAGAAGGATGAAAGATGGGCCGAGGATCCCCGGCTCCAGGGATCCTCGGATCGGGTTAATTCAACTCCACCTTGATCTGCACGTTGACGCCATCGGGCAGTTCGATGGCCTCGCCGGCTACCGAGTCGACTAGTTGCAGGTCGGTTGCCAGGGTTTCGTGGCAGATGTAATCGCCGAACTGTTCGACGGCGGGGAGAAGGCTCTCGTGTCGCTCGAGCTGTACGGCAATGCGGTCGGTAACGTTAAAATCCTTGTTCTTGCGGATATTCTGAATGCGATTGACCAACTCGCGGGCCATGCCTTCGGCTTCGAGTTCCGGGGTGATGGTCACGTCGAGGGCCACGGTCAGATCGCCGTCGGAAGCGACCATCCAACCGGGGATGTCTTCGGTGGTGATCTCGAAATCCTCCAGTGTGAGATCGAAGGCTTCGCCCTCGAGTTCGAGGCGGTAGCTGCCGCTGCGCTCGATGGCGCCGATCTGCTCCTGGCCGAGACTGCCGATCTGAGCGGCGGCCTCCTTCATGTGCTTGCCCAGGCGACGGCCCAGTGTTTTGAAATTGGGCTTGATCTTCTTCTTGATGATGCCGGTGGCGTCGTCGAGGTACTCGATCTCTTTGATGTTGACCTCAGCCAGGACGAGGTCTTTCACCCCTTCCACCTGCTTGCGGAAATTGGGGTCGAGCACCGGCAGTAGGACCTTCTGCAGCGGCTGGCGCACGCGGATCTTTTCCCGTTTGCGGAGGCTGAGCACCAGCGACGAGATGCGTTGGGCGTAATCCATGCGTTGCTCGAGCGCCTGGTCGATAGCGCCCTCTATGACGGAAGGAAAGTCGGCCAGGTGAACCGACTCCGCCGTTTCCTTGCCCGTAGCCGTGTTGAGGTTGCGGTATAGCCAATCGCCGAAGAAGGGTGCGATGGGCGCCATCAGCTTGGCCAGGGTCGACAGGCATTCGTAAAGCGTTTGGTAGGCGGAGATCTTGTCGCTGCTATAGTCGCCTTTCCAGAAGCGACGGCGGCACAGGCGCACATACCAATTACTGAGGTGTTCGTCGACAAAAGTTTGCATTTTCCGAACCGCATTGGTCGATTCGTAGTCGCCGAGATCGGCGTCGACCTCCTTCACCAGCGAGTTTAGGAGGGAGACGATCCAGCGATCGATCTCCGGGCGCTGTTCGAGGGGGATGTCGGCCTCGGCATAACCGAATTTATCGATATTGGCGTATAGCGCAAAGAAGCTGTAAGTGTTGTACAGAGTGCCGAAAAACTTACGGCGCACTTCCTCCAGTCCTTTGAGGTCGAATTTGAGGTTGTCCCAGGGCTGTGAGTTCGACATCATATACCAGCGCGTGGCATCGGCGCCATAGGTGGCCAGCGTCTCGAACGGGTCGATGACATTACCCAGGCGCTTCGACATTTTGACGCCATCCTTATCGAGCACGAGGCCGTTCGACACCACATTTTTGAAGGCGACGCTGTCGAAAGCCATGGTGGCGATGGCATGTAGGGTATAGAACCAACCGCGCGTTTGGTCGACTCCTTCGGCGATGAAATCGGCCGGGAAGTTTCGGGCAAATTTCTCTTCGTTCTCGAAGGGGTAGTGCCACTGGGCATAAGGCATGGAGCCGCTGTCGAACCAGACGTCGATCAGGTCGGTTTCCCGGTAAAGGGGGGTGCCGTCGGCCGCCACCAACACAACCCCGTCGATATAGGGGCGGTGCAGGTCGGCGGGTACCTGCTGGCCTTTACCCAACTTCTCATTGGCGGCAGCCACCTCCTTTCGCAATTCCTCCACCGAGCCGATGCATTTTTCGTGTTGACCGTCCTTGCTCCGCCAGATCGGCAGCGGGATACCCCAGAAACGCGAGCGGGAAAGGTTCCAGTCTTGCAGGTTTTCCAGCCACTTACCGAAGCGCCCTTCACCGGTAGCGGCGGGTTTCCAGTTGATGGTCTGGTTGAGTTCGTACATGCGCTCTTTCATTTCCGAGGCCCGGATGAACCAACTGTCGAGCGGATAGTACAGCACGGGTTTGTCGGTCCGCCAGCAGTGCGGATAGGAGTGTTCGTATTTTTCCGAAAGGAAGAGCTTGTTTTCCTCTTTGAGCTTGATGACGATGTCGGCGTCGACCGGTCGTTCCTCTTCCTGGCCGTAGTCTTTGACAAAACGTCCGGCAAAGTCGGTGACCTCTTTTACGAATTGTCCGTGGCGGTCGACCAACGGCATGGGATTGTCGAACTCGTCTTTGACCAGCAGGGGCGGGATGTCGTTCTCTTTGGCCACCTTGAAGTCGTCGGCCCCGAAGGTCGGTGCGATGTGCACGATGCCGGTACCGTCTTCGGTCGATACGAAATCGCCCAGAAGTACCCGAAAAGCCGGTTTGTCGGGCTGTACGTAGGGGAGTAGTTGTTCGTACTCCGTGCCGGCCAGTTCGCTGCCCTTCACCTCTCCGACGATCTCGAGGTAAGGGATGGGTTTATTGCCGGCTTGCAGGTTGGCGGCCTGTAAGTTGGGATCGGCTTCGGTAAAATAGGCGGCGAGCCGATCTTTGGCCAGGATCACCGTACAAGGCTCCTGGGTATAGCGGTTAAAGGTGCGGACCTTGATGTAGGTAATGTTCTTCCCAACTGCCAGCGCGGTGTTGGAGGGCAGGGTCCAGGGCGTGGTCGTCCAGGCCAGAAAATACTCGTCTGCCGTACCCTTGATCCTGAACTGGGCGACGGCGGAAATGTCTTTGATGTCGCGGTAGGCGCCCGGCATATTGAGTTCGTGCGAACTCAGGCCCGTGCCGGCGGCCGGCGAGTAGGGCTGGATGGTGTAACCCTTGTAGAGCAGCCCCTTATCGTAGAGGCGCTTCAGCAGGAACCAGACCGACTCGATATAGTCGTTTTC
>JAGQXA010000208.1 GCA_020436865.1 Saprospiraceae bacterium
GAAGATTTGCACGGCTATATGGACAAGCTCGCTGCCTGTGAGCGCGACCGGGCCCTGCTGAAGAATACCGATCAGGCTCGCGAACAGCAGGTCCAGGACCTGAAAGATCAGGTCGCCGATCTGCGGGCGCAGCGCGACAAGCAATTGTCGCAAGTGGGCGACCTGACCGTTCTGTCGCAGTCGGCCAGCGAGAATATCAAAGAAACGCTTTCGCAGCTGCAGCAGAAAGATAAATACATCCACCTGTTGCAGAATGCTCGCTCGAAAGCCGATTCCATCAACCTGGCCTTGGCGGTCAATCTGAAGAGCGTACTAAAAGACGGTATCGAGGATCAGGACGTCGAAGTTCAGGTCGACAAGACCGTGGTCTTCATCAACCTCTCCGACAAGATGCTGTACAAGAGCGGTAGCGCCGAAATCACCCCGCGGGCCAAGGAGGTCTTGGGCAAGATCGCCCAGATCGTACAGTCGCGTCCAGATCTGGAAGTCATGGTCGAAGGCTATACCGACAATGTACCGATCAAGAACGACTGTATGAAGGATAACTGGGATCTCAGCGTCAAGCGGGCCACCTCGGTCGTCCGCGTCCTGCAGAAAGACTACAACGTCGATCCCAACCGCCTGATCGCGGCCGGCCGGGGCGAATACAATACGCTCGCCACCAACGATACGGCCGAGGGCCGCGCCACCAACCGGCGTACCCGGATCATCATTCTGCCGAAACTCAACCAGTTCTACGATCTGCTCAACCCGAACAACGTTCCGGTAGCCGGGAATTGATCCGGCGCGCAGGCGCAAAAGATGGCCACCTTAAACAAAAAAGGCCGGGAAGCTTCCCGGCCTTTTTTGTTTAGCGATCTACCTGGCTCATGATCAGTCGATCGAACATCCGGTCGCTGATGAGGTTGCGGAAGAACAAGAGCGGCCGGGCCAGTTTGCCCACGGCGTAACGCGTTCTGGGCCGGGAGGCGCGGATGGCGCCGGAGATGGTGTCGGCGATCACCGAGGGCGGAGAAGCGGCGTTCTTCTTTTCGTAGGTTACTTTGGTGGCCTGCGCCAGCAGCTTGGTCAGGCCCTGGTACGGACCTTCTCCTGACCGTTCCAGCATGGGGTCGACCAGTACCTCTCCGAATTCGGTGGCGATGAGGCCCGGCTCGACGATCACTACGTCGATGCCGAAGGGTTTAAGTTCGAGGCGCAGGCAGTCGCTCCAGCCCTCCAGGGCGTGCTTGGTAGCATGGTACCAAGCCCCGAGCGGGGTATAGATCTTTCCGCCGACCGACGAGATGTTGATGATCTTGCCCGACTGCCGCTCACGCATATGCGGGATCACCAGCTGTGTCAGGCGGGCAAGGCCGAAGAGATTCACGTCGAATTGCCGGCGAGCGTCGTCGATGGGGGTCTCTTCGACCGAACCGTAGCTGCCGTAACCGGCATTGTTGACCAGTACGTCGATCCGGCCCTGTTCGGCGATGATGCGGTCGATCCCCGCCTGTACCTGGGCCTCGTCGGTGACGTCCATCAGCAGGACATGCCCGCCGGCTTCGACCAGGTCCAGCATTTTTTCCACGCGGCGCGCAGCGCCGTAAACGATATGCCCTTCGGCGATCAGGCGCAAAGCCGTTTCTTTGCCCATGCCTGAAGAAGCGCCGGTGATGAGAATGATCTGAGATTGGTTCATGATCTACAATTTTAAGTGATTGCTTACTTATTTTTTAGAGAAAAAAAATTAGCCCAAATATTTCCACCGGAGAAAGGTGCGATATGGTCGCCATTCTTCCGGATTGCCGGCCCGAAGGATCTCGGTGGCAATGGCTTCGAGGACCTGGCTGAGCAATTGAGCCTCCTGTTCGGGATGGGAGTAGCCGAGTTCGGAGAAAGCCCAGCACAGTTTATCGAGCAGCGGTTTCATCTTTTGCGGGTGATGGTACCCTTTTTCCCATTTGAGCTTGTACTGCAGTCGCCAGAAGTCGTATTCGCCAGGATCGATGGCGAAAGGCAGTTCTACCGCCTTCCCGATCGTCGCTTCCGGGTCGGTGGCGAACAGCACCGGGGCAAGCACGGTGGCCAGTTTCCTCTCGGCTTCGGCCATCAGAGCGTCGAGCAATCCACGCTTGTTCCCGAAGTGCCGGAAGATCAGTCCCTCCGAAACTCCCGCTGCTTTGGCCACCTTGCTCGTAGAGGTGGCATTGTAGCCGTCGTTGGCGAAAAGTTCGAGGGCGGCGTCCAGGAGGCGGGTTTGCTTGTCGGTCATTGTTAGTGAGTAATTACTTACAAAAGTATATACTTTTGACCTAGCGCGCAAGGGGCAGCGAAATTTTTCCGAAAATTCCCGGCAGGATCTCAGAGTTGGAGGTGAAGGTGGTCGTCGTGTCTGACCGACCAGCAGCCCTGGTAGCGGACGCGC
>JAGQXA010000209.1 GCA_020436865.1 Saprospiraceae bacterium
CGGGTCCTGCACGCGAGCGAGCTCGACGATTCAGAAGTGCGGGTGTTGTCGAACGTGACGATCCGCAACAAGAAATCAGGTAAAGACATAACCTATCAGCTCGTTTCCGAATCGGAAGCCGACCTCAAAAGCAAGAAGATCTCCGTCAATTCACCGATCGGCAACGGCCTGCTCGGCAAGAAGGTCGGGGAAGTCGCTGTGATCACTACTCCGCGCGGCGACATCGAATTCGAGATCGTTAAAATCACCATAGAATAAGATGGCCAGCATTTTCACAAAGATCGTAAGAGGAGAGATCCCTTGCCACCGGGTGGCGGAATCGGAAGACTACCTCGCCTTTCTGGATATTCGGCCGCTCTCGACGGGCCACACCCTGGTCATTCCCAAGAAAGAGGTCGACTATTTCTTCGACCTCGACGACGACTACCTCGGGCGGCTAATGATCTTTGCCAAGAAGGTGGCGAAGGCTCTGGAAGCGGTCGTTCCCTGTGAACGCATCGGAGTGTCGGTGGTTGGGCTGGAGGTGCCGCACGCGCATGTGCATCTCATTCCGATCAACAAGGTGTCGGACATGAGCTTCGAGCGCACTCCCCTCGACCTATCCTCCGAAGAGTTGGCCGACCTGGCCGGACGCATTTTCCGCGAATTCTCCCAATCCTGAAAGAATATCCCTGTTATCTGCGGTCGGGGCGATAGCGGGCGCCGTCCAGCAAGCGCTGGGCATCGTCGAGTTCGAGCAGTTCGGTCATGCGGGTCTCCGGATGTCGCTTCATGTAGCTCCTGACGATCTGCCATCCGATCCAGTTGGCCGTTCGTCCGGGCGCTTCCGGAGGCATGCCGGGTGAATTCGGGCTGTATTCCACCAGCTTGCGGTAATCCTGCCAGTTGCTGGAATACAGTAACTCCTCGCGCAGGAAGTGGGCCCAGATCTCCAGTTCATTCTCTTCGCACCAAGCTAGCTGAGCGGGCGAATACTCCATGATCACCGTGTCGGAAACGTAGGGCAACAGGTGATCGAGCAGATAGAGCTTCTTGCCGTTCTGGACCATCTGGTCGAGCAGTCGATTGCCGCGCGCGTCGCCCACCAGGTCTTCGATCAACGGCTTCAGCGTTTTCGACGCCAGATGGTCGCGGTTGTACGATCGGGTGAGGTAATCGGAAAAATTGGAGTTGCCCGGATTATAGCGCATATAAGGAAATCCGGGGCCCAGGAAAAAGTCGAGCCCCGTTGCCAGCGAGTTTTCTCCGTAAATGAAGTTGGCGACGGTAAATTCCGACAGAAAGGTCGTCACATCCGGTACCTGCCGGTCCGGGAAGTAATACTTGAAAAACCGGAACGCTTCTGTCAGGTCTTCGCGGTACCCTTCCAGATCAGGGTAAACGATCAGACAGGTGTCGTACAACTTGCGCACGAAAGGACTGCTTACAAAGCCTTTGACATAGGCGACATGTCCTTCCGGAGCGATCACCGAGTCTTTCGATCCCAATAGCTGTCCGAAGAAGATCTCCCCGAATTCCGGATATTCTTCCTCCAGCTTGCTCAGCCCTTCCGCAAAGCGGCTCGTATCGATCCCGAAGAGGTCTTTCTCAAAACGGCGAAGTTGCAGATCGACCGGAATGTCGGACACGTCGGGGATGGGCTCTTCCTGCTGACATTGCCACAGTAATAGTACCAAAAGCATTGGGAGGAGGAACCGGAAGAAGGACGGAATTTGACCGGAATACTTCATTGTTTGCAAGGGAAGTTTGAATTTTTCAAGGGCAATTGGACGCAAAACCGAGGTAAACTTCGTTTTGAAGGCGTAGATTTGCACCCAGAAGAGTGGAAGCCCAACAAAAACGCTAAGATAAGGGTAGTTGTTGCATTTTTTGCTTTCCCGATCGGGCAGAAGGACGGGCCTCCGACCGGTTACTATCGATAAGATTCCTGAAATCGCCAATCATACAATCAAAAACAAATGATCATGAAAAGACTCGTTGCCGTACTGGCTCTCCTCCTGTGCTTTTGGTTTGCCGGTCATGCCCAGGAATTGCGCTTTGGCTTCCAGGCCAGCCCGACCTTTACCTGGCTGGATTCCGACGATAAGTTCATCAACTCCAGCGGCTCTAACCTGGGCTTGAAACTGGGGATCCGCGGCGAATATTTCTTCGCCGAGAAATATGCCTTCTTTGCCGGCCTGGGATTCGGTTTTAATCAGGGAGGCACCCTGCTTCACGATGTCGGAGGCATCTTCTGGCCGGATTCCGATCTGAGCGACGAGGATCTGCGCGACCTTTCCCGCGCCGAAGATGTCAAACTGAAATACTCCATCCGCTATGTGGAGGTCCCCTTCGGATTGAAGCTCGTGACCAACGAGATCCTGCGCGATTTTCGCTTCTTTTTCGAAGTGCCCATTACCCTGGGCGTACGAGGACCGGCCCGGGGCGATATCCTGGGCACCGGCGCGGCCATGCTCAATTCAGAAGATGAGGATATCAAGAAGGACGTCAACGTCTTCAACGCCAGCTGGGGCCTCGGGCTGGGCGCCGAATACAACATTCGGGGCAGCAGCAAAGGCGATACCAACCTGCTCCTCGGCATCTCCTATAATCAGGGGTTCCTGGATGTCACCAACGACAAAGGCGCCGAAAAGATCTTTCGCGACGAGAACGACATGATCTTTGATCGCGAAGATGAAGATTCCGTCGGCACGATCCGCGGCATTACCATCATGGTCGGGGTCATGTTCTGATCGACTGAAGCGTCAAGGCCCGACCGGAGATAGTGTTCCGGTCGGGCCTTTTTGTGCAGCCCCAAAGCCATTCGCTACCAAAATTTCTGGCCAATGACCAATGTTTTCGAATCGAAAGACACCTTCATTCCCTTCTTTATCGAGCAAGCGCTGCAAGAGGACGTCGGTTCCGGCGACCACACTTCTCAGGCGTGCATTCCTGCCGACGATCGTACCTCGGCCCGCCTCTACGTCAAAGACGCGGGCGTTCTGGCCGGAGTAGAACTAGCCCAACGCTTCTTCCAGGCAGTCGATCCCAGCGCGCAATTCCGGGCCCTGCTCGCCGATGGCGCCGATGTCAGCTTCGGCCAGGTGGCCTTTGAAGTGGAATGCAATACCCGGGCCCTGCTCCGCGTGGAGAGGGCTTTGCTCAACAGCATGCAGCGCATGAGCGGCATCGCCACCTTGAGCAATCGATACCATTTCGAGGTGGAAGATCTGCCCGTGAAGATCCTGGATACCCGCAAGACGACCCCTCTTCTTCGCTATCTCGAGAAATGGGCTGTGAGTCTGGGCGGCTGCCATAATTACCGCTTTGGGCTGTTCGATTGGATCATGATCAAGGATAATCATATCGATGCCTGTGGGGGCATTCGGGAAGCTATCGAAAAAGTTGCCGGCTATCAACGTGAAAAAGGGCTGGAGCTGGGAGTGACGGTGGAAGTGCGCAACCTGGTCGAACTGCATCAGGTACTGGAAGTCGGGCAGATAACCCGCATCATGTTCGACAACTTCGACCTGCCGATCCTGGCGGAGGCCGTGGAAGTCGTGGGCAAGCGCTTTGAAACGGAAGCCTCCGGAGGAGTCAATATCCATACTGTGCGCCGTATCGCCATGACCGGGGTCGACTACGTGTCGGTTGGGGCGCTCACGCACTCTGCAACCAGCCTGGACCTCAGCCTGAAAGTCGTCGGCAAGGAATGATCTAGGCCGGATAACTGGCCACTGTGAGCCAAGCCAGCACGCCCATGGAAATGAGGACTAGCCAAAAACGAATGTCCTTGTAAAAAATGGTGGATTTTTCGGATAGCACGTCAAATAGATTGAAGATTAGAATGACGATGAGTATCGATATGATCAACATGGGAGTGGGCGGTTCGCGTAAGCCAGAAGGAACTTGAACGGCGCCTCCGTTCAAATACCCTCCAAAAAGCATACCATTTATAAAAAATCTAATATGTCTTGCCGGCTATGCCGACGGACAGGCCAGGCAATCGCGGCAGACGCGAATGCCGAAAGCACAAAATATCCCGTTAGAACAACGCTAGGATTGATTCAGGAGAGCCCGATGTATGTGGCGGATCAGCCGCGGCCCCTCGTAGATCAGGCCGGTGTAAACCTGCACCAAAGTGGCTCCTGCGGCTAGTTTCTCGAGTGCATCTTCGGCACTGTGAATGCCTCCGACGCCAATGATCGTCCATTTCCCCTGTGAGGCCTTACTTAAATAACGGATCACTTCGGTCGACCGCTGCCCTACCGGCTTGCCGCTGATCCCTCCGGCGCCTAATTTTTCCACCTGACTTGCGGAGGTTCGCAGGCCTTCCCGGGAAACAGTGGTGTTGGTGGCGATCACGCCGGCAATCTGGGTCTGCTCCACGATCTCGATAATGTCGTCAAGTTGCCCCTCTGTGAGATCAGGGGCGATCTTGAGCAAGATAGGCTTTGGCGTGGGTTTTTGCCGGTTGAGTTCCTGCAATTGGGCGAGCAGTTTGGTGAGGGGCTCTTTTTCCTGCAGATCGCGTAAATTCGGAGTGTTGGGGGAGCTGACGTTGACGACAAAATAATCGACATGCGGATAGAGCTGTTCGAAACAGAAGGTATAGTCGCCCACGGCCTCTTCGTTTGGGGTCGTCTTGTTCTTGCCGATATTGCCGCCGATGATCACTTTTCCCGTGTTTCGCGTGCGAAGCCGCCGCACGAGGGCTTCGACCCCTTCATTGTTGAATCCCATCCGGTTGAGCAGGGCTTCGTCGGCCGGCAATCGAAACAGGCGCGGCCGCGGATTGCCCGGCTGCGGCCTGGGCGTCACCGTGCCGAGTTCCAGGAAACCGAAGCCCAATCGGGCCATGTGGCGATAGTACCGCCCGTCTTTGTCGAAGCCGGCGGCCAGGCCGACCGGGTTTGGAAAGGTCAGGCCAAAGGCCTTCCGCTCCAGGCGGACATCCTCCGTCTGGTACAAAGCCCGGAAAAGGACCTTCGCGCCGGGGATGTACCCTGCCAGGCGGAACAGGAACATCACGAGGAAATGAGCGCGTTCGGGAGCGATGAGAAAGAAAAGGGGCTTGAGCAGGGATCGGTACACGAATGGAATATTTGCGGGTAAACAAGCCCTAAATTAGGCCCCATTCGCCAAATCACCAACAAGGGCCGGCAAATAAACCAAGCCGATCCGCAACCTTTTCCAACCGATTGGTCTTATCTTCAGAAATGCTCTATACGAAAACCATTGCCATGAATACTGCCAGATACCTCTTTTCCGCTTTGTTGTTACTGGGCCTTGCCTGTTCCTCCATCAACCGGCCCAAAGACAAGGACTTACCGGCCAGCGATCTGCCGCTCGAATCGATCCGCTTGCCCGAAGGCTTTCAGATCGACATCTATGCGGCCGATGTGACAAACGCGCGCTCGATGGACCTCTCTCCGGGCGGAGTGCTGTATGTTGGAACCCGCAGCCAGGGCGACGTCTACGCATTGGTCGACCGCGACGGCGATTACGTCGCCGACGAAAAGCACGTGCTGGCCACCGGTTTGAAAATGCCGAACGGAGTGGCGTTTCGCGACGGCGATCTCTACATCGCGGAAGTGAGCCGCATCCTCAAGCTGGAGGACATCGAAAATAGATTGGCCGATCCGCCGGCTCCCAAGGTCGTCTATGACCGGTACCCCACGGAGACCCACCACGGCTGGAAATTCATCGACTTCGGCCCCGACGGAAAGCTCTACGTGCCCGTCGGGGCTCCATGCAATATCTGTGAATCGAAAGATCCGGTCTTCAACTCCCTGACCCGGATCAATCCTGACGGAAGCGGCTTCGAGATCGTGCAGGAAGGGATCCGCAATACCGTAGGTTTCACCTGGCACCCCGATAATCAGGAACTTTGGTTTACCGACAACGGTCGCGACTGGATGGGTGACGATCTGCCGGCCTGTGAACTGAATCATGCTCCCCGCGACCACATGCACTTTGGGTATCCTTACTGCCATCAGGGTGACCTGCCGGATCCGGAATTCGGCAACAAGCGCAATTGTGCCGAATTCACGCCGCCCGCACAGAATTTAGGCCCCCACGTGGCTCCCCTGGGCGTCGAATTCTATACCGGCACGCAATTCCCTGCCGAGTACGACCGGCAGATCCTCATTGCCGAGCACGGCTCCTGGAACCGGAGCCAGAAGATCGGTTATCGGGTCACCCTCGTCACCCTGGAGAACGGCCAGGCTACCAGCTACCGGCCATTCGCCGAGGGTTGGCTCGACGAAAGCACCGACGATGTGTGGGGCCGCCCGGTAGATCTGGAATTTCTACCGGACGGGTCGATGCTGGTTTCCGACGATTTTGCCGACGTGATCTATCGGATCCATTATGGGAGGTGAGATGTGGGATATGAGATGTGGGATTTGGGATGATCGTATCTTATCGTTGCAGGAGCAGTTTGCCGTTGCCGAGCAACCGCCCTCTCGCTGAGCGGACCTGGAACCAGTACCATCCGTTGGGATAGGCCGCCAGAGATATATCGGGGCGGTGGCCGGAGATCGGATGCTCGCCTACCAATTGGCCCTGCGCATTCAAGAATTGCAGCCGGACAGCCCCTTCGATTCCGGTCAGGTCGAAAACGACGCGATCTTGCGCCGGATTGGGAAACACGTGGACAGGTAGTGTCGCCGGTTCTTCGATCCGGTTGATCATGACGCTGTCGATCTGGCCTTCCTTGTCGAGTAGCAAAAGCATCAGGTCGGCCGGATAGACCCAGGCGATCGAGTCGGGCAGTTCGGTATTGCCGCCGACGGCCAGACCTCCATTCGGCAAAGGGATTATGTCGGTCGGGCGCTCATAGAAATCGGGGAAGGGGTCGTGGGTGCGTCCCCACAGCAAATTGCCGTCGAGATCATACTTGGCAAAGCGGGCTGTCTTGTTGTTTGGCGAAGGAGTCTCGACCAGTCCGCCGACCACTAATCCGTTGTCGACGCCGGTCAGGCAGGTTGGGCGGCTCATCGTACCGACCAGGTCCTTTTCCCAGACCACTTCCCCCTCGGTATCGAGCAGATAGAGTTCGATACCATAGAAATCGGTCGGCGCATTGGTGAGCAGCAGTCCGAAGTGGCTGCCGATCCGGGCCATCTTGCCGGTGAAACCGGCTTCCCCGAAATACTTAACCCACTGGACCGACCCTTCCGCACTGATGCGCGAGAAGAGCGTTACGCGACCGGCGGATTCCACCGACGAACCCGCGACGTAGCAACCGCCGTCGTTCGCCAGTACCAGGTCGAAGGCCCGGGGCGCCGTGCCGGGAATGATCGCTTCCCATTCCTGCTCGCCCACGGCATTGGTCTTGATCACGAAAATATCCGAATTGGCGGAATAGGTGTTCGTGACCCCGCAAATGAGAAATCCTCCGTCGGGAGTGGCCACGAAGTTAGCGGGTAAGGCATTCGATCCGAGGTAATGATCGCTGATGTTGCTGACATTGCCGCCATTGGTCAGGAAGTAAAGGCGAACGTTGTTCTGGCCGCAGCCGACCCCTGACACCAAAGCTTCACAGGAGCGGGCCAATACCACCTGGTTGTTGGCACTGCGCGGGATCACGGAAACGGCGGCATCGGTGATCGTGGAGTCGATATGGTTACTCCACAACAGGGCGCCGAGCGGATCGATCTTGAGGACCGACGCGTCGCTATTGGTCGGAACCGACCCGCCTGGATCGACGAAACTGAAACGCTGACCGGTCAGCAGGAAGTTGCCCTCCGGATCGACGGCGACTTTCGTTCCCGCCTCGGTAATGTCGGGTGTCCCGTAGAAGAAGGCCAAGGGTTGTCCTGGCAGAGAGCTAACTTGGCAAAGGAAGAAAAAAGACAGAAGAAGGCCGGTCTTGCATAAATCGATGTTCATGGGATATGAATTTGATCGGGTGAATAATCGTCCGGAAAAGCCGCTCAATCCCCCAAAATACACGCCTACGGAGGTGAAGTCAAGGACAAAAAAGAGTATTTGTCAAGGGAGAAACATGCCTCTGGGCTCTTAATAGATTGACAAACAGGAGCTTACCAATTAATTTTGTCAATCATCCAACATCCAACATCCAACATCCCCGCCTTCGCTAATCCCGATTGCAATCGGGAACGGCGGGCAAAGCCAACATCACCCCAAGACCTCCAGCAGTTCGCTCAACATCATGGCCGTGGCTCCCCAGACCACTTTGCCGCCTACGTTGTAGTAGGGAACCTGTTTGAGGACCAGATTGGGCGCCAGGCGCAGATCGGTCGTTTGTATGGAAGTGGGGTCTTGCAGTAGAGAGAGCGGAACTTCCACGATGGAGCGTACTTCTTCCGGTTGTGGCTGGAATTCCGGCGTAAAATCGAGGTATCCGACGAAGGGGTGGACGATGAAGTTGCTCACTGGGATATACAGTTCGGTCAGCTCACCTAGCACGTTGACCCCTTGGGCGGGCACGCCGATCTCTTCTTCGGTTTCCCGCAGGGCGGTGAACAGGAGCGAGGGGTCGTCTTTTTCCTGTTTTCCGCCGGGAAAGCTGATCTGACCGCCGTGCCGGTCGTTGGGATTGCTGGCCATGCGCTCGATCAGGGCCAGGTGCCAGCCGGCCCGTTGAGGGTATAGCAGGGCCAGCACACAGGCAATGCGGGCGTCGGGAGGCGGATCTGCATGTGAACGACGTACGGCATGGGCCATCCGGTACTGGGCCTCCCGGCCCGGGAGGGGAGATTGCAGCCGCTCGCGCAGCAGGTAGATCGGCTCGGTTTGCATGCAAAAGTAACAATCCTGTGCTCCGGAAGTTGAGCGTTTCCAGCTGCTGTTTGGGGGAATATTTTGTGAAAAGCGGTTAGGAATTCCTCCGCGAAAATGACGTTCTTTGCACTTTCAAATACAGCTCAAAATCACAGTTGACATGATCAGGATATTAGCTAACGACGGCATTGACCCCGATGCACAGATGTTGCTGGAAGAAGCGGGTTACGAGGTCGACACCCAAAAGGTCGCTCAGGACAACCTGCTCAAGGTCTTGCCGCAGTACGACGTGATCATTGTCCGCAGCGCCACGAAAGTGCGTCGCGAACTGATCGACGCCTGTCCGAACCTGAAAGTGATCGCCCGCGGAGGGGTCGGGCTCGACAACATCGACGTGGAATATGCTCAAAGCAAGGGTATCGAAGTGATGAACACGCCGGCCGCCTCCTCGCAGTCGGTGGCCGAACTGGCCTTTGCCCATATGTTTACGCTGGCCCGCTTTCTGCATCAGGCCAACCGGGCCATGCCGGTAAAAGGCGGTACGGCGTTCAAGGACCTGAAAAATGCCTACTCCTCAGGGCTGCAACTCCGCGGCAAGACACTGGGCATTATTGGCTTCGGACGTATCGGTCAGGAGGTGGCCCGCATCGGATTGGCGCTGGGAATGAATGTATTACCGGTCGATCTGGTGGTTGAAGAAGCTTCGATCGATATCCATCTGTATCATACGGAAGACATCAGCCTATCCGTCAAGCTCAAGTCGGCCGACTGGGAAGAGGCGCTCACCAAGAGCGATTTCATTACCATGCACGTGCCGTTCACCGGCGGCCAGCCGCTGATCGGAGAGGCAGAGATCGCCAGAATGAAACAAGGCGTCTTTCTCATCAATACCGCCCGCGGAGGCGCAATCGACGAGGAAGCCCTGCTAAAAGGACTGGAGTCGGGAAAGGTAGCCGGCGCCGGACTGGATGTGTTCGACTTCGAACCGACCCCGCGACCGGAACTGCTGCAGCACGACCGGGTGTCGCTTTCGCCCCATATCGGAGCGGCGACCAACGAAGCCCAGGCGAATATCGGACTGGAGTTGGCGGATAAGATCCTCGCCTTTTTCGGCGACGATCAATAGGCCTATTTGATCATCTTGAGGAAGGTGCCGACAAACCAGTTGGAGTCGGCGCGGATGAGCGAGTCGAGGGTCGAATCGGCCTTGTTGGAAAAGAGCTTGATGTCGCGGATCACCTTGGCGAATTCCAGGGCCTCGGCGTTTCCGGATTCCTCGAC
>JAGQXA010000210.1 GCA_020436865.1 Saprospiraceae bacterium
ACAACTGCCGGGGCTTCGGCGCGAGGGCCAGGATAAAACACAGAACCGGCCCGAAAAACGTAAGCAAAGTGATCAGGAAGAAGTCCCAGGTAAAGATGATCCCGAAACCGGGGTCGAGCGCCAGCACCGGCATCGTGAATTCGCGGCCGGCCGTCACCCAGGTCAGTTCCTGCCAGTGACCGAAGAAACTCGGCAGGAAAATATTGGCATTGACCATGAACAGGAAATAGAGTAAGGTCAGCGGAAGGTTCAGGGTCGGGAACAGGATATCGAGTTTCTCCGTCCAGCTGATGTTGCGGGCCTTGATCAGCCAGTTGAACTTCCTGGCGAGGAATTCGCAGGTGCCGCGCGTCCATTTCATATGGCGAATGCGGAAGGCCCGCACGCTGTCGGGAAAGTCTTCGTAGCAGACCACGTCTTCCACGAAGCGGCCGCGGTAGCCTTTTTCGCGGGCGTGGATGGCGAAACCGAGGTCTTCGCTGACGATATCCGGAAACCCACCGACTTCCTCCCAGGTCTTGCGGCGCAGCAGCGCGCCGTGTCCGAGGAACATCACGAAGCCGTACTCGTT
Organism: Saprospiraceae bacterium; assembly: GCA_020436865.1. GTDB lineage: Bacteria > Bacteroidota > Bacteroidia > Chitinophagales > Saprospiraceae > JAGQXA01. Next base: position 572 of record JAGQXA010000210.1, read on the forward strand.
GCGCAGCGGCTGATACCACTTCCAGTGGATGTCGATCCCGACGCCCAGGGCTTGTGACAGCGAAGACTCGGCTTTCGGGTTGGCGCGATGGTTGGCTTGCACGAAGCCGCAATGCGGATCGGCTTCCATGATCGGAACCAGTTTGGCCAGGAAGTCGGTCGGAAGGATCTCGTCGGCGTCGGCGATGGCAAAATAGGGCTCGCTGGTGGCCACCTGGCTTAAGCCGTGGTTCATATTGCCGGCCTTAAAGCCTTTGCGGTCGGGGCGGCGCACCACCGTGACCAGATCCGGATAGCGGGCGGCAAAGGCATCGACGCGATCTTTATATTCTTGTTGGGAACTATCGTCGAGGATGTACACCTGGTAATTCGGGTAATCCTGCTGCACGCACGAAACGACGCTGTCTTCGACGAAGTCGTTGCAGGTGGTGTAGAGCAGGGCGACGCCCGGGAACCCTTTCATCGGCTGCGCGGCGAGGGTCCGCTCTTCGTTCTTTCCGAACCAGCGCACATACAGCGAGAAGAGCACGACCGACACGTTGTAGATCCCGTACAGCCAGGCGAAATTGATGAACAGGATAAAGGCAAACAGGGCCAGCCAGGAGGGAAAATTGTAGGCCATGTCGAGCAGGCTCCAAAGGCGCGGCTGGAACCAGCATACGGCCATCGTCCAGGTGGCGAATACGAACATGTAGAGTCCGGCCTTGGGGGCCAGGTCGACCCAGGGGCGGTCGGTTCCGGCCGGCGTCGACCGGTCGGGCATGATCAACGTACGTTCGAGCGCGAGGTCCGGGTTGGCTACATACACCCGGTCTTTTGTATCTTTCGTAATCATCACACTTTATTTTAGGCGCCCTTCCTTTAGCGGGCTACCTCTACCGTTAGTTAAAGCGCTCCCCGTTCCGGCATGTGCTTAGCAACTCCTTCACTAAACACACACCGGTCATGGGAAACAAACACCAAAAGGGCAAGAACAAATGACAGTTATCCTTCTCTAGCGTTCCAGTCGCAACTTCAGACCGGCCGAGATGGCCACGAAGTCCTGGTAAAATCCTTTTTCATAGCGCACGGCCAGCAGGCCCCACACGGCGGGGTGGAAGGGCAGAACGGCCAGACCGTTCAGGCCGAAGGCATTCTTTTCGGCAGAGGGGCCTTCGATCAGGCCGCGGCCGTAGAGCGCGCCCAGTTGCACCTCGTATCCTCCCAGGCTGCGGTAGCCGCCGGTCAGCAGGAATCGATGTTCGGGCGAGTCGGTATCTTGTGGGCGCACGTAGTAGTAGGTGGGTTCCACATAGAATCCGTCCTGCAGGGGAAACCGCATGGAGGTATAGCCCATCCATTCGGTCGACAGGTCGGAAGAAAACCCGGCGAACCCGCCCACTTTCAGGCTAAGGCTGCCGGGTAGGAAAAACACCTGTGCTCCATGTACAAATTGCTGATTGATATCGTCGGGAAACAGCCGCCAGCCGTACTCTACCTCCGACAGGGTCTTCTTGTTCCAGAGGTAAACGGTACCGCCGGACACCGAATGGGCATCCTGGTTCTGGCGGGCGAGGTTGAGAATGTCGAGCGACAGCGAATGGTCGTATTTGAAGAAAGGCCGCCACTGGTCGCCCAACTGCAGGGCGAGGTTGAGACTGCGCAGGCCGGCGGCATTTTCGCCTTCGTCGAGGATGGAATAGCCTCCCCATACGTCGAGCGACGCCAGCGGGGCTGCCGTGCGGCTTTGCAGTAGCAAGCGGCCGGGCTCTTCCATGGTTGGAAAGCGCGACTCGGCCTGCTGCAGGGTCTGCCGTGCCGATTTGACGTGCCCGCCTTCCATTTGCGCGAGGCCCAATCCCAGATAGTACTCGGAATTGTCGGGGGCCTGTTCGTGCAGTTTCTCGAAAATAGCCTCGGCTTCGGCATAATCGCCTTTCCACAGGTAGGTGTAGCCGAGTCCCTTCAGGCCTTCTTCTGAGGCGGGCTCGCGCTGGCTGAGTTCGCGGAAGAGGAGTTCGGCCTTGTGGTAGCTGCCCGCCCAGGCCAGATTGTAGGCCAGGCCGGTCAGAGCCGGCAGGTTTTCCGGATCGAGCAGCAGGATCTCGCGGAAGGCCGATTCGGCTTCATCGTATTTCCCCATCCAGGAGAAATTGTAAGCCCGGGCCAGCAAGATCTCTTCCAGCCCCGGATGTTGTTCTAGCAGTCCTGCCAGCAAACGGTCGGCTTCTTCGTGCTGCCCTTCGAACGACAGCTGCCGGATCTCGTCGAGCGTCTGGGCGTGACCGCCAAGCGGCCAGGCGAGAAGGCAATAGAGCAGCAGGCTGCCGAACAATGGTTTAACAAGCGTGTGGAGGATATGTCTCATACCGCAATTTTTGAAGTTTTGAGAATGGGTCTTTCAATACTCCAAAAGTAAAGGCGGCAGAGGCCCGGCCAAACTTATTATTGCTGAACGGGAAAAGGAGGGCGCCGAACGGGAATCATTCTCCCACCAGCCACTTCTTGAAATGCGGGGAACGCTCGGTGCTGACGATGGTTTCGATCTCGCAGGGCGGCTCGAGCTGGATCTTTACCCTGGATTTCGAATAGGAATACATCTCGCCAATGGCCTGGATGTTGACGAGGAACTGCCGGTTGATCCGGAAAAAGGTGCGGCTGTCGACGAGTTCTTCCAGCTTCTCGAGCGATTCATCGAGCGGATAGCGCTTGCCTTCCCGCGTGACGATAAAGGTGATCTTGTTCTCCGTATAGAAATAGGCGGCGTCCTTCATCTCGACCACGCGAATGTTCTGCCCCAGGCGGATCAGGAAGCGCTTCTCCTGATTGGCCGATTGCAGATTTTCGGCCAGCTTTTGGTAGTCGATGGTGGTGGTCGACCGCCACTTGCCGAACTTCTGCAGGGCGCGGGTCAGTTCTTCTTTCTTGATGGGTTTGAGCAGGTAATCGAGGGCATTGACCTGAAAGGCCTGGATGGCGTATTGGTCGTAGGCCGTGGTGAACACGATGGGGCGCTCGATATTCAGGTGGTTGAAGATCTCGAAGCTGGCGCCGTCGGCCAGGTGAATATCCAGAAAAATGAGGTCGGGAAAGGTATGACCTTCCGCCCATTGAAGGGTCGCCTCGATGCTGTCGAGCACTTCTATCACTTCGATGGTCGGGTCGATCTCGCCGATCAGTTTTTCCAGTCGCCGGGCGGCGGTCGGTTCGTCTTCTACGATCAGGACTTTCATGGATGGTCGTTTTTGATGAGCGGTACGGATACTTTGAACTGCCGGTCGGATTCTTCGATCCTGACCTTTTTGTCGGTAAGCAGGGCGTATCGGTTGATAATGCTCTGGATCCCAAAACCCGTCGAGGGGGCCGGGGTCAGTTTTTTCTGCAGGTTGTTGGCCACCGTGATGTACCCCTGTTCGTCGATGGCGATCTGGATCTGCAGCGGCCGGCTCTTGGAAATGACGTTGTGCTTGACGGCGTTCTCGACCAGCATCTGCAGGGTCAGAGGCGCCACGTATCCGCCCTGTCCGTTGAGCGCGAGTTCGAGCTGCAGATTCTCGCCGTAGCGATTTTCGAGCAGGTACACGAAGTTGCGGACCAGCTCGATCTCCTCTTCTACCGAAATCACCTCCTTTTCGCGATATTGGATAATGCTGCGATAGAAATCGGACAGCTTTTCCACGAACCGCACCGCATGTTGCGGCTCTTCCTCGATCATCGCGATCAGCGTATTGAAGCTGTTGAACAGGAAATGCGGATTGATCTGGCTCTTCAGGGCCTCGAATTGGCTTTCGATCTTCTCCTTCTTCAGCAGGGCTTCCCGCTGCATGCGTTCGTCGCGCAACTTGAGGAAGAGGTACACCTGCGAGAACCCGAAGGCCGTGCACAGCAGGATGAACCACCACTGCAGCCAGAAGGGCTTGTGGATGGTGAAGGCGTACTCGACGATGGGCTCCTGATCGAAGGCCTCGTTCTCGGTGGAAGTGACGCGAAAGACATAGCTACCCGGCGGTACGTTGCTGTAGGTGGCCAGCCGGTCGCGCGAGTAGATCCAGCGCTGATCGTAACCATCGAGCATGTAGCGGTACTTGACGGTGCTCGGGTCGGTGTACCACAATCCGACGTAATCGAAGACCAGACTGTTCTGACGGTGTGAAAAATCGGAAACGCGCCGAAAATCGATCGGTTCCAGAAAAACGGATACCGAATTGATCTGGGTACGGGGATGGATCTCGAGGTTTTCTTTCAAACTGGTAAAACGCAGGAGGGCCTGTTGGGTGCCGATCCAGATATCGCCTTCCGAACTTTCGCAGATGGCGTTCAGGTTCGGGTAGATATCCTGGATACCCACCTCTTCGTCGTAATAGATCAGGTGGCGGGTCAGCGGATCGAGCAGATCGACTCCGCTGGGATGTACGATGAGGATATTGCCTTTGGCATCGGTGGCCAGGCTGAAGATGGACAGGTCGCGAATGCCTTCCTTGACGGTCAGGTGGGAAAAGCGTTCGCCGTCGAATTCGAAGATACCGTTGCGATCGGTGCTCAGCCAGATGTGCCCAAGCCAGTCTTCGGTGATGGAATAGACGGTCTTGAGCGGCACTGTGTCGGCCATCGAATAACTGCTGATCCGGCCATTGTCGATCACGCTCAGGCCTTTCCCGTCGGTGCCGATCCAGGTGCGGCCGCGACTGTCGACGAAGATCTTGTAGACGAAGCCCGTTCCGAGATCGCTTTCCCGGTCGAAGTTGCGGTATTTCAGGGGGCCGCCATCCAGAAAACGATCGTTGAACTCGAGCTCGGTCACGCCGCCCAGCGTGGCCAGCCACATTTTGTTGTTGATCCCGTCGATCGACAGGACATTCTCGTTGGCCAGGCCGTCGGCCGGAGTGATCTGCCGCCGGCGCCCCGTAGCGGGATCGAAGCAGAAGACGCCCTGACCGAAAGTGCCGGCCCAGATGTGGCCATACTCGTCCTCCTGAAGGCAAACGACATTGAGGTCATAGCTCCCCCACTCTTCGACGAACCTCCAGTTCTCGCTGGAGGAACGGTCGTAGCGGAACAGGCCGCCCGGCGTGCCGATCCAGAGGCGATGCCGGCTGTCTTCCAGCACGGCCTGTACGCTGCCGCTGGCCGCGGCCAGGAGTTCGAACTGGCGGTTGGCCGAAAACAGGCCTCGGGTTCGGCTGACGGCCCACACATTCCCTTCCACATCGACGTGCAGGTCGAGGATCTTGGTATTCGATGGGTGATTGGGCAACTCGAGCGGTTGGAAGGTCTGCGCAGTAAAGGCGTATCGCCAGATGCCCTGGCCGTTGGTACCGATCCATATTTCGTGATCCTCAAATAGTTCGAGCGCGTTGACGACCCCGAATTCCCAGGGGTCCTGCAAAACATCGAAGGTTTGCTCCTCCAGGTCGTAGCGGCAGACGCCCCGATCGTACATGCCGATCCACATGTAGCGCTCGCCTTGCGGCAACAATTCCCGCACGATCTCGTCGGGCAGTCCTTCGGCCTTGGTCAGTCGCTCCAGTTTCTTTTCGCCCTCTTCCACCCAACAGATGCTGATGCCCCCGTCGGTGCCGCACCACATCCTTCCGTGGGCGTCGGGTTTCATGACGTAGACATCATCGCCCAGCAGTCCGTCGTCGATGTTCAAATTGTACAGATGATCCTGATCGAGGTAGTACAGACCCTCGCCGTAGGTCGAAAACCAGATCCGCCCCTGTCCGTCTTCGGCGAAGCCAGTTATGGCCGCTGCCGGGGTGCCTTCTTCCGGCTGCCAGCGCTGCAGCGATCCGGTGGGATCCAAGCGATAGATATGTCCTTTGGCGAAGCCGATCCAAACGGTGCCGGTACGGTCTTCAAACAGTGCCGACACTGCGCCCCCGCTCAGGCTGTCGACCGCAAGGTACTGATAGTCGACGCCGTCGTAACGGAAGGCTCCTTTCGACGTTCCGACCCAGATGTAGCCGTTGCCGGCTTCCCAGACGAGGTTTACTTCCGCATCCTGGTGTTCTTCCGGAAGCGGATGCGATCGAAAGAAGGGCATTTGCCCGTCGGCGGGAAGGAACAGGCGCCAAAGGAGGCCAAGGGTAAGAAGAAGTCGCTGCACGGAATCGAAGTTCTTGATGATAGGAGCGTTGAGCAGGCCGTCAGTTTGCCTCTGCGGCAAATTCGGCCTCGATATGCACCTGGATCACTTCCGCGATCTTCTGATATACGATCTTGGGGATCGTGATCTGGTGTTCGGCCAGAAGCACGGTAAAGAAGGAGGTCACCGTCAGCCGGCCGTTGCTGGAAACCACCTTGCTGCGGATGATGCGTTCCTGCTCGACCCCATGAATGGTCAACTGGCCCTTGGCCCGCACGATGTACTCGCCGGGTTGGGTCAGATCTACCTTCTCGATGACCTTTCCCACGAAGGTGGCATTCGGATAGTCGGCACTTTCCAGATAGTTCTCGTTGAAGTGCTCCCGCTGCAGCGGGCTGTTGAAGCCCTGGAAGGAGCGGACGGGGATCGAAAAAGCGAAGGAGCGGTCTTCCATATTGATCACCCCCTTCAATTCACCGGAGGTCGCTTCGATCAGTTCGAGCGGGGCGTCGGACTTGAAATAGACCTGGGATTTCCCGGTCTTGAAAAGCTCCTGAGCGTTCAGTCCACCAGAGACGAGCGCGAAGCAGCCCAGGCATACCAGCGGGAACAGGAATTTCTGATTGCACAAGTGTTGGATCATAGCCAAAGATTTTCCGGAGGTTCGCTCCGGTAGTACTAAGGAAACGCTATTCTCGACAGAATGCCGACAATTTGATAAAAATTGTGGTCGGGCGGGAAAAATTCCGGTCTGAACGGGCATTATGAGCGCCCCGGGCGCCATCCTCCTTCCAAATATCTTCAGAATTGGCCGACAATTTGCCGGCAAAATCCACCCGACTCGAGTTCGGACTACGCCAAAACCGGTTTTATCCCATGAAGCAAATCTTTACCCTGCTCCTGCTCTGTGCAGGCATGTTCACAAACGCCCTCCCCCAATCTCCCTGCTCCTTCGACGCACAGGTCACGACCACTGCTCCCAGCTGTCCCGGCGGCGGCAACGGCAGCATAGCCGTAAACGTCAGCGGGGCCAACGGGCCCTTCACTTTCGAATGGCATGGACCGAACGGCAGCCTCGGAACGGGCGGCGCCAATCCCGGCGGACTGGCAGCGGGAACCTACCTGCTCATCGTCGGCGACACCCTCGCTTGCCTGGACAGCCTGACGATCACCCTGCCGGACGGGATCGACACCCAGGCGCCGGTTTTGAGCTGCCCGGCCAATCAGACCTTCTTCCTGACCTCCGGAGCCTGCGAGAAGATCGTCAACTACCAGGTGAGCGCCAGCGACAATTGCGGTACGCCCAACGTATGGAAAACCGACAACACCGGCCTGAGTTCGGGCGATGCCTTCCCTATCGGTATCACTACCCTCTCCTATCAGGCTTCCGACGGCTTTCAAAACAGCGTTTGCACGTTCAAGATCACGGTCATCGAGTACTTCCCGACCGGAGGCTCTGCCCTGAGCTGCCGCAGCCAGATCAACCTGGCCGTCAATGCCGACTGCGAAGCTCCGGTCGGAGCCGGTCTGTTCCTCCTCGGCAATAACTACCATTGCTTCGACGACTATACCGTACAGTTCCAAAACCAGTTCGGTTTTCAGATCGGCCCGAACCTGTCGAGCCACATCGGGCAGACGATCTACGCCAAAGTGACCGACCCGGCCACCGGCAATACCTGCACCACCGCAGTCAATCTGGCCGACAACCTGGCTCCCGCCGTCACTTGCCTCGACACGATCGTGCTGCCCTGCAGCATCGCCCTGCAGGAACTCGATCCCGACCACCTGGGTTGGCCCCAGGTCGAGGAGAATTGCAGCGGATATACCCTGCAATACTCCGATCAGTACGTGGCCCTGGCCTGCGACGACACGCTCTTCAATGGCGAATATTCCGCCTATCTTCGGCGCATCTGGCTGGCCACCGACCAACACGGCAACACTTCGCAGCCGTGCCGGCAACTGGTGCTGTTGCGGCGGTTTACACTAGCCGATCTGAGCTTCCCTCCACACTACACCGATCTGCCCGGACAACAACCGAGCCTGAACTGCGCGGCGGCCGACACTTCGCCGGCTTTCACCGGCGCGCCGGCCATCGACGGGCAGCCGCTCTATCCCTTTTCAGCGGCCTGCGAATTCACCGTTCAGTACACCGATCAGCAGATCCCGTTTTGCGGAGGCGGCTACACCGTTTTGCGCACCTGGATCGTGCTCGACGATTGCCAGAACCTGTTCGCCAACTACGTACAAACGATCAAGGTAACCGACAAGACGCCCCCCACGATCAGTTGTCCGGGGTCGCTGAGCGTCGGCACAAATTGGGCCAACTGCACGGCCGTGCTGCAGCTCCCGGCAGCTACCTATGCCGACAATTGCAGCGCCGTCACCAGCAGCATCCACAGCACGGCCGGCACAGTCAACGGCAATTTGCTCACCAATGTGCCGATCGGCGTCCACCTGGTCACTTACCGGGCGCAGGATGCCTGCGGCAACGAGTCACAATGCCAGCTGCAACTCACCGTGTACGACGGCTCTCCACCCAGCGCCGTGTGCAGCCCGAGCAAGTTTGTCAGCCTGACCACCACCGGCATCGCCAACATCAACGCCTCCGTGTTCAACTCGGGCAGTAGCGACGACTGCGGCGGCAGTCTGACCTTTCAGGTACGTCGGTTAAGCGATCCCTGCGACCTGGCGGGTACCGCTTTCGGCAGCAAGACCACCTTCTGCTGTACCGACATCGGCCAGCCCGTGCCGGTGCAGGTCAAAGTGACCGACAACCAGGGCAATGCCAACTATTGTAACTCGGTGGTGACCGTCAACGACGCTTTAGTGCCGACCATCCAGTGCCCGTCCGACCTCGAGATCGCTTGCAACAGCGACTATTCCAACCTGGCCCTGTTCGGCGGGATCGCCCTTGACCCGAGCCAGCAGGGCCAGATCGTGATCGGCGGGCAGGTCGTCGGCCTGCAAGGGCTGGCGCAGGACAACTGCCAGTTGACCATTGTCGAATTGCCGGCAGCCTACGATCTCGACGATTGCGGTACCGGGCACATCCTGCGCTCCTTCCGCGCCACCGACACCAAAGGCAACCAGGCCACCTGCCAGCAGAAGATCACCCTGGTCAATCCCGACCCCTTCTATATCAATCCCAACAACCCCTTCGACCCCAACGACGACGTCATTTACCCGCCTTCCATCACGCTGAGCGGATGTTCGGCCAGCAGCGATCCGGCCGTGACGGGATCGCCCCAGATCCTGGGCAACGGCTGTGCATTGGTGGGGGCGACCTATCAGGATCAGGTGTTTAACAACACCGGCAACTCCTACCTCGTCGCACGACACTGGGTGGTGATCGATTTCTGCCAATACACCGGCAACAACAGTAACGGGATCTGGGAATACACCCAAAACATCACCATCAATAACCCCGACAAGTTGCCGCCGCAATTCGGCGGACTGGGCGAAGTGACCTCCTTTTGCAGCTACGATCCGAACTGCGGCGCCGGCGCCGTGAGCATGAACCTGAACGCCACCGACAACTGCACGCCGCCGAACGAACTGATCTATCACTACCAGATCGACCTCGGCAATGACGGCAGCATCAACCTGAGCGGAAACGGCAATCAGGTGAACGGACAGTTTCCCATGGGCATTCATCGCCTGATCTGGGAGGCCACCGACGAAAGTGGCAATACCGGTACCGCCGTACAGTTGTTTGTGGTGAAAGACTGCCTGCCGCCGGTAGCTGCCTGCGCCGACACCCTGCACTACTGGCTGGGCAACGACAATGCGATCTCGCTTTCCGCCTCCAGCCTGCAGGGAGGAGCTTCGGCCGACAACTGCACGGCCGGCGACGACCTGTTGTTCCTCGCCGGCTTCCATCTGCCGGGCGGACCGTACTCATTGCCGCCCGCAGGTACCGTAAATCTGCTGACCTTTAGCTGCCCGGATACCCTCTACCAACTCGACCTGTATGTGGGCGACCAGGTGGGTAACTGGAGCAGTTGTACCTTCCACCTGGCGATCCACGAAACGGCCGGCGGATGTTCGGGTGTGACCAATACCCTTACGATCGCCGGCAATATCCAAGCGGAGAATGGCGCATACCTCGAACAGGTCACCGTCAAGATCAACCAACCCCAGCAGACGCTGCTGGCGGCGGGCGGCAACTACACTTTCGGCGGATTGGCGCCGGGTGGCGATTATTCGGTCACACCCTGTAAGGATACGGATTACCGCAACGGCGTTTCGACGCTCGATCTGGTGCTGATCCGGCTGCACATCCTCGGACTACAACCCTTCGCCAGCCCATACCGGCTCATCGCCGCCGACGCCAACGGTTCCGGTTCGGTGACCACCCTCGACATGGTCGATCTGCAAAAGCTCATCCTCTTTATCATCGACGAATTGCCCAATAACCGATCGTGGCGGTTTGTCGACGCCGCCTACCAATTTCCGAATCCGGCCCACCCCTTTCCCTTTCCGGAAAGCAAGAGCTACAATAATCTGGCTGTCAACCAACTGGCCCATTTTATCGGGATCAAGATCGGCGATGTGAACGGCACGGCCGATCCACAGGAGTTCAACGGCTCCAGCGAAGATCGTCGGCAGGAGGAAACCAGGTCCATCGGGACGACCGATTACCGCTATCGCGAGGGCGAATCGTTCCGCGTAGCGCTCCAGTTACCCAACACACCCGAGTTGGTTGGTTTCCAGATGGGGCTCCGGTTCGATCCGGAGTCCCTCATCCTGCAGGCCGTCGAAGCGCCTGCGCTGCCGGATTGGTCCGCGCAGCACTTCAACCGGAGGTTCGAAAGCGAGGGTTTGCTATTTCTGAGTTGGGCAGAGGGCCCGGCCACTTCGGCGGGCGCCTCGATCGAGCTCGAATTCCGGGCGCAGACCGACGGACGATTGTCCGACGGACTTCGGTTGGCCGACGACCTTCTGCCGGCCGAAGGGTATGTCGCCGATGAACTGCCCTTTGCGCTGGCCCTGGACTTCACGGATATAGCGTCAGCAGCGGGGCCTGTGACCGTTTTCCCCAACCCCTTTTCCGAGAGGGCGGAATTGCGCTTCCTGTTACAGGAGGGCGGGTTCACCCACCTACGGCTATACGACCCACAAGGGAAACTGGTCTGGGAGAAAGCCGGGGATGTCGCAGCCGGCGAACACAGCTGGTCGTGGAGCGGAACGGAACTACCGGCCAAGGGGCTGTACTACTACCGCCTTGAGTTGCCCGGAAATCGAGCAACGACGGGAGTGGTCGTCTACCAGTAGCGCTCCCGATCGGCCAAAAGGGCTTCGCAGAGGTTCCCCCCTCGTTAGCCCCCGGCGCGATGCTTGCGGAAAACGGCGACGTATACCAGCCAACCCAGGAAGGTCAGCGTAGCGGCCGTCAGGAGCGGCAGGTTGCCGTTAATGGCGTTGATGTATCCGGCGATCAGCGGTGGCGCCATCTGGCCGAGCGACTGCATGCTTTGGTTAATACCGAGGATCTGCCCTTGCCGTTCGCGGCTCACCTGAGAGGAAATGACGGCCGTGAGGTTGGGCGAGGTGATCCCCTGGAAGGTCGCCACAAAGGGATTGAGCACGTAGAACATCCAGGACTGGTCGGGCAGCAGGAGCGCGCCGATAGCAAAGGACAGGCAGAGTGTCGTAACCGAAAGCAGCTGATCCGGGCGAAAGTGGGTCGACAGCTTCCGCACGGTAAATCCCTGCGTAAAGGCCAGCCAAAGGCCGATCCACCCATACAGGAAGCCAATGCTCTTTTCCGTGAAGGAGAACTGCTGATAGAGGTACACCGAATAGAACTGGGTAAAGAAGGAAAAGCCCAGCGATAGCAGCAGAACCACCGAAAAGATCACCCGGAGGCGCGGCACGGTGAAGGAAGTGGCGATATTGCGAAAGCCCGTCCACGGACTTATCCGGGTATCGCCCTTTTGCTCCAGCGTTTCCCGGAAGGAGAAGCGGACAAAGATCAGATTGAGGACCGTCAGGATCGAGGTGAAAAAGAAGGGAGTCGCCGCGTTGAACCAACTAACGACCGTATCGTCGGCCATAATCCCTCCCAG
>JAGQXA010000211.1 GCA_020436865.1 Saprospiraceae bacterium
CAGCCCGTTTCCTTGTGTGAACCGCCCGAATTGGCATAGTCCCAGGTTTTCATGGTAATACCAACCACCTCGTAGCCCTCCTCGTGCATCATCATGGCCGTGACCGTACTATCGATCCCCCCACTCATGGCCACCAATACTCTTCCGTGCTTACTCATGTTGATACGACATTTCTTTTTCGATGACAAAGGTACAAAAAAGGGCCGCCTAAAGTTCACTCCCCGGCTTCGTCAGGGCGGACGAAACATCGGACATGGTCACAATTTCAAATTTATGTTTAACTTAAGGCCAAATTCCCATTCATTTTGAAGTAGTCGCGGCAGATACTTAAACAATCCTATAGCCTGTAACATACTAAGGCAGGAGCGTCAAGGGTTTAACCCAAGGACCATCTTATCATTCACCACAAAAGATTTACTATGAAAACCTTACTGAGAGTAGCAAGCCTAGGTTGTCTGCTCGTCGTCAGCCTCGCCCTGAAAGCTCAGGAATACGGACTCGCCTCCTTCTATTCCGACAAATTTCACGGAAAGCCCACCGCCAGTGGTGAACTGTATGACATGAACAAACTTACTGCCGCTCACAAGACGTTGCCGTATGGAACGATCATCGAGGTGACGCGCCTCGACAATAAGAAGTCGGTGCGGGTTCGCGTCAATGACCGTGGTCCGTATATCAGCGGACGCGTCGTCGACGTCTCCAAGAAAGCGGCTGAGCGGCTGGACCTCGTAGCCGATGGAACCGCCCGGGTAAAGGTGGAAGTGGTCGAACGCATGACCGAACCTGAAACCCCATCGGAACCGGTCACTTCCACAAGTCCGGCGGCCAAGAAGGAAGAAAATACGAAGGCCGCCGAGCCCAAGAAGGAGGAGAAGGTGGCGAGCGCGAGCAAAACGGAAGCCAAGCCGGCACAAGCTGAAACCAGAACGGAAGCCAAACCCGCCAATCCATCGCCGGCGACCCCTTCCCGGGCCGGAGACGCCGTGCCCAGCGCTTTCGAATTGGTGACCTTGCAGAACTATACCCCGTACGGGCTATACAAGATCGAACTGCGACGCCCCGCAAAAGAAGGCTTTGGCGTGCAGGTCGCTTCGCTCAGCAACTACGACAATGCCATGCGTGAAGTGGCCGACCTGCAAGGCAGCTGGTTCGACAATGTCCTGCTGAGCATCGAGCCCGACGGTTCCGGTCAGGCCGTCTACAAGATCATCCTGGGGCCGTTCGCCACGCGGGCCAGCGCCGAGAACTACAAGAAGAACCTCAAGAAAAAGAACAAGCGCGAGGGCTTCGTGGTCGATCTGTCGACGCTGTCCAATTAAGCCATAAGGGTTCCCGATAGGACAAGAACGGGAGCGGATCGATTGCTGATCCGCTCCCGTTCTTTTTTGCGACTTTTTCACGCAACCTCGCCTCTTTCCGCTTGTCTCTTAGGCATATTTTCACATACCACAACTTCATCCAAAATGAGAACCCTCAAGCTCCTGGCCCTTCTGCTGCTGTGCGTCAGCGTTTCGGCTGTCGCCCAAAACTACTTGAACTCCGGCCCCCGAGGCAAAGGCGCCTCCGTCCAGAAACAACTCGATCTTCCTGCCATCACCGGGATCCACCTCAGTATTTCGGCAGAGGTCCGACTCAGCCAGGGCGACCGCCAAGCTGTTTCGATCAAGGCCCAGCCTAACATAGTCGAGCTGATCAATACCGAAGTCAAGAACGGCAATTGGAACATTTCCTTCACCGAATCGGTCAAAGGACATGGCGATATCATCATCGACCTGACGGTAACCGATCTCGAAAGCATCGGACTGAGTGGTTCCGGGAGCGTCCATGGACAAAATGCTTTCCACGGCCTGCAGGATCTGGAACTTGTGATCAGCGGATCGGGCGATATCAAGCTGGATTTCGAGAGCGAATCGGTAGAGTGCATGCTGAGCGGATCGGGCGATATGCAACTGGCTGGAAAAGTGAACCAACAGGAGATCAATATCACCGGATCAGGCGACATCTCGGCTTTCGATCTGGCGGCCGCCCAGACCAGGATCAGTATCACCGGATCCGGTGACGCCGAAGTACAGGTCAGCGATCAACTCGAGGCGTCGATCGTCGGTAGCGGCGACGTTCACTATCACGGGGCTCCTGCGGTCAGATCCAACATCATTGGGTCGGGCGATGTGTACCAAAAGTAGGACCGACACAACCTACTAGAATTTATGCCCCGGATTCGCTAGCTTCGCGGCAAAAATGTACATGAATAGTCATTTCCTCTGGGCAACGATGCTCCTGCTGCCGTTGTTGGGTTGCCAGCAACCCGACAACGCGTCGCAGGAAACCGAAAAAGCCGAACTTCCCCCCTACGACTCCCTGCTGGTAGGCGCCTGGGAGAATGTTTCTCTCAAGGTGACCGTCAATACGATCGACAATACCGATTCCATCTTCACGCTGATGGTTCCGGCCGGTGAATGGGAAAACAAGCTCGGTATCAAACCGATCCGCACGGAGTATGCCTCCAACAATACCTACCGCTCTGAATATCGCAACCTGCAGGACAGCGTCATTCGCATCACACGCGGAATCTGGAACGTTTTCAGCGATACCCTTTTGCTGATCGAACCGGAAGCCACCTACCAGTATCTGATGCGCTACCGCAATGATATTATCGAGTTCCGCAGCCAGCTCGATTGGGATGGCGACGGACAGGATGACGATGAATATCTGGGCCTGCAACGAAAGCTGAAAAAATAGTTGCGTAAAGTAGGAGAATAATGTAAATTTGCCACCGCTTTTGCCGAAAACGGCTTGTTGCCACCCTAGCTCAGCTGGTAGAGCATCGCATTCGTAATGCGAGGGTCGGGGGTTCGAGTCCCCTGGGTGGCTCTCAAACAAGGTAAGAGAGAAAAGTTTGGAGAGTGTGTCATGGAGAAGCTCAAACTCACTCTCAAGACTCACTCTCAAACTCCTTTCGGGGTGTAGCGCAGCCCGGTTAGCGCGCGTCGTTCGGGACGACGAGGCCGGAGGTTCGAATCCTCTCACCCCGACTTTCTTTTTCAAAGGTCAATACTCCACACAGGGTATTGGCCTTTTTTTATGCCCTTTTCCTATGTACCACTGTTACATCTTACAATCGCTGAGCAA
>JAGQXA010000927.1 GCA_020436865.1 Saprospiraceae bacterium
AAAGCTTCTTCCAGCGCCCGGCCCGGCAGCAGATAACCCGGCACCTCGTCGAGGAAGCCGAGGATATGGGCGATGGTCGGCACGATATCGATCGATTCGCCGACGGGGTTGAACTGGGTGCCGAGCGACTGCCCTTGCACCACTTTGTCGGGCGGGCCGACGATGAGGGAAAACAGGCGTCGCGAGTTGGCGTCGCCCGTGTGATCGTAGGCGCGCAGGCCGTTGCCGTCGGTCAGGTTGTTGGAATCGAGGTTGCGCCCATGCTCGGGGATACAGATCATGATCGTATCGTCTTTGAGCACGGGGTGGCTTTGGATCTGGTTCCACAGCCAGCCCACGCCGTAATCGGCCTTGTGCAGGAAGCCGATGTATTGGCTGAAGTCGCTATGGCAGATATCGAGGTTGGTGGTGTTGACCACCATCAACTCGGGGGCGAAGCGATCGAGCACGGCCCAGGCTCCCGAGAGGGCGACGAGGTCGCCGGTGAGCAGGCCGTAATTGTTGCCTGGGGTAGCTACTTCCAGCGTGCCTTGCTGGAGCTTGTCGATGGTGTCGAGGTAGAAGGTCTTGATCGCTTCCCGTTCGTCGGTGGCGTTCCGGATGCCGGGCAGATCGCCGGCATTCTGGGAGAAGTTCTGGTCGAGCAGCGCTTTGACCTGGTTGATGCGCGCTACATCGTCGGGCTGATAGTTAATGGCGGTGCTCAACTGCGTAAGACCGGCCTGACCGAACATGCTGGCAGGCCGAAGGTAGTTGGCGCCGTAAGCGGCCCCGTACAAGGGGTGGCGACTATAATTGAGCGAGGGGTAGGGGCCGAGTCCTTCGGAGATCCACCAGGCATTGATGGCGCTGACGGCCGGATCGGAATGCTTGCGGTAGTATTCGAAAACGGTCGGAAATTCTGGGTTGATATTGAGATTGAGTCCGGTTTCGGTATAGTTGCCGGTCATGGCCACCGTATGGCCGTTGTAGTGACCGGTAGGCCCGTTCTCGTAGCGCACCTCCCTGAATAGGGTGCCCTTTTGCGAAAGCGGCTGCGTCAGGATGGGCGTCCAGGGCGAGTAGACCAGATTTTGCGTAGGCGCGGCTCCGGCCAGCATGTTCTGCATGATGTTGCCCTGGGTCGGTACCCCCTGATTGGCCAGGTACTGCATATCGACCGATTCCTGGTTGCGGATCCCTCCGCCGAACAGCACGAAGACGACATGGTTGACCACCCGGCTGCCGGTGGCGGCAAACAGGCGACCCGAAGGCAGGAGGTAGGGAACGGAGACGGTAGCGGCGGCGGTGACGGCCGCTTTTTTGATAAACGTTCGGCGCTTCATTGGACAGGCACTTTTCGGGATCAATAGAATTGGTACTCGCTCGACAGGGCAAAACCCTGATAGATCAGTTCCGGACTCAGTCCCGGATCCGATTCGATGGCTTCTCGCAACTGGTACAACTCGTAGGGCGTCGGCTTGCGCAGAAAGAAGCGAATGTAGGTGTTCTCGACGAACTGGTCGATATCGGCCCGCATGGCGGCATCGGTCGGCACGATGGCCGAGCCCGAATTGATATAGCTGTTGAGGATCAACTCGTCGGCTAGTTGCTTGTCGCCGTTGGCCAGGCGCACTTCGGTCAGGTTTGCCAGGTCGTTGGGCGGGATGGTCGACTGAAAGAGGTTGGCGTAGAGAATGGAGATGTACTGCTCGGACGATTTTTGCTTGGTCTTCTCTACGTTCGACTGGTACAGCGTTTGGCCGTTGATCTCGTAGATGTAATTGTCGGGCACGGTTTCCCGGACGACCTCCGTTTCTTTCTTACAGGCGCCCAGCAGCAGGGAAGTCAGGGCGAGGAGCATGAACAAGGGTATGGATCGGTGCATAGCTGGCAGATTTTTCAAAGAAAAAAAAGGATCAGAATCCGGAGTACTCGGCAGTGGCCGTCACCTGTCGTTGCAGGGCCTGATAGTCGGCATCCTCGCTGAGCAACAGCACGGCTTCGCCCATTTCCTGAGAATCGGGCTGCCGGGCCAGCAGCTGCCGGAAGATATCGATCGCCAGGCCTTGCAGGAATTCCGGATCGTTGGTGAGGATATCGATGAAGTCGGTCTTGCTGTTGCCGTCGGCCAGCAGCAATTGGGCCGGGAAGCCGTCGACCATCGTCACGCCGGCTTGCCGTTCGGCCACGGTGGGGTAGCGCTTGAAGAAGTTCTCGAAACACGACAGCACGAAGTTTTCGCTGCCCATGTTGATCTCGTCGTAGAGGCTGTTGTAGACCAACCGCGACATAAACTCGCGGATATCGATCAGGCCAGACCGGTAATCGGCCTGCGCGTCGTAGAGATCTTGCAGCTTGTCGATCTCTGCAGCCAGGAGTTGGGCGGTCAGTATATCGCCGTTCTGCAAGGCGTCCTGGTAAAAAAAGTCGAGCACCAGCAGTTGCTCCTGGATAGTGGAGAGGGTGACGCCCTCGAGCAAACGCCCGCTGTAGATCTCGTAAAATCGTTGGTAGTACTCGTCCGACTGTTGCAGGGCCAGCGCCAGGTCGTTCATGGCGTCTTCGGCCACCTCCGCGTTCCGAAGCTGGTCGGTGGCGTCGTCGAGTTCGTCGGGCAGCGGCTCGCGTCCGATCAGGTCGATGTAGAGTTTATTGACGTAGCTCTGCAGTTGCAGGGTGGTGACCCCCTCGAAAGGAGGAGGTTCGTTCTGGTCGATCACCACGTTCTCGTGTTTGATCTCGTAGATGGTTTCCTTTTGGGTGCAGCTGAAAAGGAGGAGGAGGAAGGCGAAGAGTAGGGAGCGTCTCATAGGTAGTAGAAAGATGAAAGTAGAAAGATAAAAGAAAAAGTAGAAAGAGTCTTTCATCCCCTCTTTCTACTTTTATCTTTCCTCTTTTTACTAATCAGAAGCGGAGATCTTCGACATAGC
The DNA here is from genome assembly GCA_020436865.1 of Saprospiraceae bacterium. Classification (GTDB taxonomy): domain Bacteria; phylum Bacteroidota; class Bacteroidia; order Chitinophagales; family Saprospiraceae; genus JAGQXA01. The sequence continues at coordinate 2,913 of JAGQXA010000927.1, forward strand.
AGTCGGGGCATTCCGACTTCGACCAGGCGAAGGTGCTGGCCGGATAGGCTTTGTTGGGCGTGAATTTGTCCATTTCCAGGGTGTAGCGTGCGCCATCTTTGGCGAAGGTCTTGATGCGCTTGACCGTGCTGTTGCTCTTATCGACCGTGAGGCGGATCTTGGCATACTCGGAATCGTTGGACAGCGGTTTGAATTCGATCTGCTGGACGGTGCGGCCGTCTTCCACGAATTCGTTGGTCAGGGCGTAGACGAAGTCTTCGGTTTCGTAAATGCGCAGCAGGTCTTTAGGGGAGAGCGACTCGCCGTCTTCCGGTTCGGCGTCGTTGATCTGCACTTCCTGGTTCTTCTTCAGGTAGAGCCAGACGCTCTGGCCGTCGCTGATCACGGCCTGATCCTGAAGGTCGAGGCGGTACTGATCGCCTTTCTGGATCAGTTTGCCGGCCTGCGTTTCTTTCGGTTGTTCGGGAATTTCGATGGTCAGGGTGAATTCGGCTTCCAGGGTCTGGTAGGCTTCGTACTTGGTCTTGACCTTGTCGAGTACAGCTTTGGCGGCCGGGTCGGAGTCGGCCGATTTGGTGAAATCCTGCCGCGGTTGGGCAATGGCCGTCAGGCCGAGGGCGAACAGGATCGTGAGGAGAAAAGCGCGCTTCAGTTTCATGATCTTTGGTTGTTTTGACGTTGTGAGAGACCCGAGGCAAAGTGGTTCGGGTCTAAAACGGCTTCGGGCCGCAAATTATTGGTTTTTCAACAAAGGGCGGGCGTTAAAGTTTGTTAAAGGCCGGCTGGCGGGCTGCGCGCCGCTGCGAGGCTGTTCCGGGCGAAGTAGAAAGAATCTTTTATCTTTCCTCTTTCTACTTTTATCTTTATCGGATGTTCGGCAAAGCGTTTACCTTTTACCGGCAGCTCGACGCCATGGATTGCGGCCCGAGCTGCTTGCGGATGGTCGCGGCCCATTACGGGCGGCAGTACAGTCTGCAATTCCTGCGCGAGCGTTCGTACATCGATCGCGAGGGGGTGTCGTTGCGCGGTATTGCCGAGGCGGCCGAGCAGATCGGCTTTACTACCGTTGCGGTCAAAATGCCTTTCGATAGCGACGATCCCGAGGCGGCGGCGCTGACCCATGCTCCTTTGCCGGCTATCGTGCACTGGAAGCAACGGCACTTCGTGGTGGTCTACCGGTTCCGAAAAAAGCACGTCTGGATCGCCGATCCGGCCAAAGGATTGCTGAAGTTGAGTCAGAGGGAATTCCTCGACGGCTGGCAAAGCGACGGCGAGGAAGGGATCGCCCTGCTCCTGGAGCCGACCCCCGAGTTCTATGCCGAGGAAGGAGAGCAGATCAAACGCACGAGTTGGCGGCACCTGTTCGGATATCTTCGTCCCTACCGGCAATTGGTATGGCAACTGCTGATAGGTTTGATCGTCGGCGGTGTCCTGCAACTGCTGTTCCCCTTTTTGACGCAGGCCGTGGTCGACATCGGCATCGAGAACCAGGACCTCCATTTCATCTGGCTGATCCTGCTGGCTCAGTTGATGCTGTTCCTGGGGCAGACCAGCGTGCAGTTCATCCAGAGCTGGATCCTGTTGCATATCGGCACGCGGGTCAACATCTCGCTCATTTCCGACTTCCTGCGGAAGCTGATGCGGCTGCCCATCGCATTTTTCGACACCAAAATGATCGGCGACCTGCTGCAGCGCATCGGCGATCAGCGGCGCATCGAGCAATTGCTGACGACCTCCAGTTTGTCTGTCCTCTTTTCCGCTTTTAACCTCGTGCTCTTCGGTTTTGTGCTGGGCTGGTACCATCGGGGCATCTTGCTCATTTTTGTAGTGGCCAGTCTGCTGTATCTGGGCTGGATCTTTCTCTTCCTGCGGCGGCGGGCGGTGGTCGACCACCAGCGCTTCGAGCAGCTGGCAGAGAACCAGCGCGCCCTGATCGAGCTCATCTACGGGATGCAGGAGATCAAGCTGCAGAACAGCGAGCGGAGGCACCGCTGGCAGTGGACGCACATTCAGGCTCGTCTCTTTCGCGCCAATGTGCGTTCTTTGCGCCTCAGCCAGTACCAGGATGCCGGCGCGCAGTTCTTTTCCCAACTGAAAGACATCCTCATCACCTTTGTAGCGGCCAGCGCGGTGATCCGCGGAGAGATGACCCTCGGTATGCTGCTGGCCGTGCAGTTCATCGTGGGGCAGCTCAACGCGCCGCTCAGCCAGCTCATCAATTTCATTCGCACTGCCCAGGACGCCAAGATCAGCCTGGAGCGCCTCGGCGAGATCCAGGAAATGGAAGAGGAAGGCAATGCGGCCGATCGCGCCGGCGTCTACCTGCCGCCGAGCGGAGGCGATCTGCGGATCGAAGGCCTCTCTTTTCGCTACAATCCGTTAGCCGAATGGGCCCTGCGCGAGATCGATCTGGTCATCCCGCAAGGCAAGGTCACGGCCATCGTCGGCACCAGCGGCAGCGGAAAGACCACCCTGGTCAAGCTTCTCCTGGGATTCTATCGGGCCGAAGAGGGCAGTATCCACCTGGGATCGACCCCCCTGCATCAGGCGCCCACCCGCTGGTGGCGCGAGCAATGCGGGGCCGTGATGCAAGACGGCTACCTGTTTTCCGAAACGATCGCCCGCAATATCGCCGAGAGCGAAGACCAGATCGACCGGGAGAAGTTGTTGCAGGCGGTGGAGATCGCCAACGTGCGGCCGTTCATCGAATCGCTACCGCTCGGGTTCAATACGCTGGTCGGCGAGAAAGGGAGTCCGATCAGCCAGGGCCAGCGCCAGCGCCTGCTGATCGCGCGGGCCGTGTACAAGGATCCCGCCTTCCTGTTCTTCGACGAGGCCACCAACGCCCTGGATGCCAGGAATGAGAAGATCATTCAGGAGCATTTGGAGAAGTTCTTTCAGGGCCGCACGGTCGTTGTCGTGGCCCACCGGCTCAGTACGGTGCGTCATGCCGACCAGATCGTCGTGCTCGAACAAGGCCGCCTGATCGAGAAAGGTACGCACGAAGAGCTCACGGCGAAAAAAGGCGCCTACTACGAGCTGGTTCGCAATCAGCTGGAGCTCGGGGCCTAGCGGTCGGACCGCTCCGAGCGGTCCGACCGCTAAGCCTCGCTAAACCAAGGGGCCATTCCAGGGGTTTAGTTGAGGATGAATTCACGACCACAACCGAAAGCCGGCCTCAAATGGCTGCTCCTGATGGCCTGGCGCGATAGCCGGCGCAACCGCGGACGCCTGATCCTGTTCATGTCGGCCATCGTGCTCGGCATTGCCGCTCTGGTGGCGATCAACACCTTCGGCGCGAACCTGCGCCACGACATCGAAGACGAGGCCAAGACCTTATTGGGCGCCGATCTGCGTTTGGAGAGCAATTTCCCGGCGGCCGACAGCATCCGCGATCTGTTCGATTCCTGGCCGGCCACCTACTCCGAAGCCGTTTATTTCGTATCGATGGTGCTGGCGCCGGAACAAGGCGCGACCCGCCTGGCCCAGGTGCGTGCCATGGTAGGCGATTATCCCTTCTATGGGCAGATCAAGACGACTCCGGCAGATGCCTATAGCCGGCTGAACGACGGGCCATATGCACTGGTCGAACGCTCGCTGATGTTGCAGTTCGACCTTCATCCGGGCGATAGCCTCAAGATCGGCGAAGCCTATTTCGAGCTGATCGGGCAGATGGACTCGTCGCCAGGGCGCAGCGGTATTTCCGGCTCGGTAGCGCCGGTCGTGTACATCCCCTTGCGTTATCTCGAACAGACCGGTCTGATCCAGGTCGGTAGCCGCGTCGACTACCTGTATTTCTTTGCATTTCCTTCGCCCGACTCTTTGCAGCTGGCGCTGGACGCCTCGGGCGACCTGCTCGCCGAAGCCGGATGGAACAGCGAAACGGTGGCCGACCGCAAGGAAGGACTGGGGAACGCCTTCGACAATCTGACCGGCTTTCTCAATCTGGTGGCTTTTATTGCGCTCTTGCTCGGCTGTATCGGCGTGGCCAGCTCGGTGCACATTTACCTGCGCGACAAGGTGTCGACCATCGCCATGTTGCGTTGTCTGGGGGCGAGCGGGCGGCAGGCCTTTCGCATTTACCTCTGGCAGGTGTTCCTGCTGGGGCTGGCCGGCGGGATCGCCGG
>JAGQXA010000212.1 GCA_020436865.1 Saprospiraceae bacterium
CAGTTGAAAGGTCGTGTCCGAAATGTTCACTTTGCCGGGTTCACAGCTCGACTCCATGCGCGAGGCGATGTTCACCGTATCCCCCCAGATGTCGTAAGCAAATTTCTTGGAGCCCACGACGCCGGCGACGATCGGACCGGAGTGGATGCCCAGGCGGGCTTCGAAGAAGAAGCCCCGGCGTTCGAGCTGTTCCTCCTTCCACTCAGATAGGAAAGTCTGCATTTCCAGGGCCGCCTGCACAACGCGTAGCGGGTGCCCAGGATCCGGATGCGGCAGGCCGCCGGCGCACATGTAGGCGTCGCCGATGGTCTTGATCTTTTCCAGGCGATACCGGCCGATGATCGCATCGAATTCCTTGAAACAGTAGTCGAGGCTTTCGACCAGATCCTGCGGACTGAGCCGGCTACTGATGGAGCTAAAGTCTTTAAAGTCGGTGAACAGCACCGTCGCCATCTGGTACTGGCGCGCCTGAGCGGCTCCCTGGGCCTTTAGTTCTTCGGCAATGGCCACCGGGAGGATATTGAGCAGCAGATCTTCCGAACGCTTCTTTTCAGTTTGGATCAAGACGTTCTTTTCTTCGAGAACCTGATTATAGATACGCGTTTCCCGGTAGCGCACGTAGGCCCCCACGGCCAGCAGCAGACCGAAGGCTGCCAGGGCAAAGAAAAAATTGCGTTGGGCGTTGCGCTCGCGAAGTTCCATTTCCTGTTGTCCGAGGAGCATTTCCTGTTTTTCCAGTTTCAGCGAATCGAGGGCGGCCATGAAGGCCAGCGAGTCGAGCACATTCTTTTGCTGCGCCAGCATGAGTTGCGTCTTGGCCTGTTCTTCGGTCATCGATTCGATCTCGGCCGACTGGTTTTGCAGGGTTTCCATCAGCTGCGATTGTTGCGATTCCAGTTGCAGCCGTTCTCGTTGTACCTCGCTTAGTTGCTGGTTGAGCTCCTGGTTCTGGCGAACGGCCGCCAGGGCCAGCTCGCGGGCCTTGATCTTCCTGCCCAGAAAATCGTCGCCTTCCCTCAGGGTGATCAGGCCCGTTTCCTTCAGCGCTCGCATTTGCCGGTCGATGACGGCCAGGTCGTCCTGACGGCCGCGGTCCAGGGCGATCTGGCGCAATAGTGCCAGATCGGCAAGTCGCAGGTCGGCTTCGGTCGTGAGCAAGAAACTCTCGCGCAGCTTTTCGGCCGCCCGCCCCATATGGAATGACTGCCGACGCGTGATGCGCAATAGAGCGCGGGCTTCATAATGGAGGGCTTGGGCCTGCAAATCGCGTTCACCGGCCGCATCGGCTGCCGAAGCCGCCTGGGAAGCCGACTCGGCCGATTTTTCCCACTGACCTGCTCCGTAGTAGGCATCGGCCAGCTGGATCAGCATCTCGAGGTAGTCCGAGCCCGAATTCGACCGCATTTCTTTCAGGATCTGTTCGACCCGATCGGTTTGGGCGGGTAAGACCGCGGCGGCTAGAAAGAAGAAGCAAAGGGTGCACAACCAGCGCATGACAAGGGATTTGATGTACGTTTCAAAGGTACGTGAATTTCCAGCAGCTTGGCCTGATCAGGATCAAATTCGTCGGCAAAGCGCCAGGCCATCAGCCCACTACTGGCCTGTACTTCCATTAGATTATTGTAATTTTGTTGTGCCTGCTTCTGCTGGGCTTGTTGATGACCTACCTTCTCGTCGAGAACCTCTGAGTTCTCGCCTCCCCAAATGACTGAATGGCAGGCCGATCCAAAAGTGGTCGATAGAATAGAGGGCGCTATTTTTGCTGAAGCAAAAACTTTCCTTTATGATAACCCGAAACACCCTGGCCGTCATACTGCTGACGAGCCTCGCTTCCTGTTCAAATCAAACTGCACCGGCTATGCGCGACATCGATTGGCAAGGACATCGCGGCGCCCGCGGGCTGCTGCCCGAGAATACGATCCCCGCGTTCCTGAAAGCCCTGGAATTTCCGCAGGTCCGCACCCTCGAAATGGATGTGGTCGTATCGAAAGACCTCCAGGTCGTCGTGTCGCACGATCCGTGGATGGAAGCGGAGATCTGCCTGCAGCCCGACGGCAGCGAAATTCCGGAACCCGACTACGAGCAGTTCAACCTCTACGAACTGACCTATGACGAGATCAAGCAATTCGATTGCGGCAGCAAGGCGCATCCGCGTTTTCCGGAACAAGAAAAAATGGCCGTGCACAAACCTCTACTGACCGAAGTGGTGGAAGCCGTCGAAAGCCAGGCCCGTACGCTTGGCCGGGCCCTTCCCTATTACAATATCGAGATCAAGGCCTTGCCGATCCTCGACGATCGCTACACGCCCGCTCCGGCCCCCTTTGCCAGGTTGGTACTGGAAGTTGTCACCCAGCTCGGCATTGCCGGGCGGACCACCCTGCAGTCCTTCGATCCGCGCATTCTCGAGGAGCTTCGGAATCTGGAGGCCCCGGTGCGACTCTCCTTCCTGGTGGAGAACGAGGACGGGCTGGAGGCCAATCTGGCGCGGCTTGACTTCACCCCCGATATCTACAGTCCGGAACACCTGCAGGTCGATGCCGCCCTGGTTGAGGCCGTGCATCGGCACGGCATGGAGCTCGTTCCCTGGACGGTCAACGATCAGGCGCGCATGCTGGAATTGGTCGAGCTCGGGGTCGACGGGGTGATCACGGACTATCCGGACAGGATACCGGATCTAGATGAAAGTAGAAAGTAGAAAGATGAAAGATAAAAACGGACGGAGATGGAGTTATTCTTACAGGCCGACACCAGTTCGCTGGGGTATCAGATCGGTTACCGGATCGGTAGCTGGTTGCCCTTTGTACTATTGGCAATCCTGCTATTCTTCATGATCCGCAGCATACGCCGGCAGCAGAAGAAAGGAAATTGAACTTTGCGCCTTTCGGCAGGGTTCTCTTTACCGGTGTGCACTCGCACGACCGATAGCGTTCTGTTGACCCAACCCGCACTATGCAAACCAACCCAACTCAGCCTATGCGCCGGTTGCTTCGCTACCTGAGCAACTACCGGAACCGGCTTTCGTTCGCTGTGGCTGCGAGCGTTTCCAACAAGGTATTCGACCTGATGCCGCCTTTTCTGACTGCCTGGATCATCGATTCGGTCAGCGGCCACATCCCGGCCTGGATCGGCCGGACAACCGGCCTGACGGAAGCCTGGTCCGTCGTGGTATTCCTGGTGATCCTGACGGCGGTCATCTTCGGACTGGAGAGCTTCTTCGAATGGCTTTACCAGCGTTCGTTCATGCGGTTGGCGCAGCAGGTGCAGCACGACCTGCGGCTCGACACCTACGCCCGGCTGCAGGGCCGCGAGCTCGCCTTCTTTGAAGAGCAGCGCACCGGCAATCTGCTTTCGATCCTCAACGACGACATCAACCAGCTCGAGCGCTTCCTCAACAACAGCTTCAACGAGATCGTGCAACTGCTGACCTTGCTGGTCTTCGCCGGCTGGTCGCTCTGTGCGGTATCGCTGCCGCTGGGCCTGCTGGGCATGGCCCCCATTCCCTTTATCATTTTGGGCAGCATCTATTACCAGCGCAAAGTGGCCCCCTACTACAAGGAGGTACGGCAGGCCGTAGGCGAGTTGAGCAACCGCCTGGAAAACAACATCTCCGGGATCCTGGTGGTCAAGAGTTTCACCGCGGAAGAGTTCGAGCGAGAACGGGTGCAGGCGGTATCGGCCGACTACCGCGACGCCAATTTCCGTGCTATCCGGCTGAGTTCGGTCTACGTGCCCCTCATCCGGATCCTCATCACCGTCGGATTTGCCGGCACGCTGTTGATCGGAGCCTATTGGGTGCTTTACGAACCCGGGCGCTTTTCCCTCGGCAGCCTGGCCTTTTTTGCCATGATGATCCAACGGCTGTTGTGGCCGGTAACGCGCCTCGGTGTGGTGTTCGACGATTACGAACGCGCGCGCGCCAGCGCGCGCCGGGTATTCGGGCTGGTCGACGCCGAGTCGCAAGTGGTCAGTCCGGAGGCCCCCAGGCAACTGCCGGCCGAGATCGGGCAGATCCAATTCGACGGCGTTTCGTTCGGATACGACAAAGGCGGTCAGGTCTTGCGGGGCCTGGACCTCCAGATCGGGCGGGGGCAGATCCTGGGCATCGCCGGTCCGACGGGCGCCGGCAAGACCACCCTTATCAAGCTCCTCCTGCGGCTGTACGATGTAACGGAAGGAACGATCCGCCTGGAGGGCATAGACCTGCGCGAGCTGGAGCTCGGCGAGCTGCGCCGTCAGATCGGACTGGTCAGCCAGGATGTCTACCTCTTCCACGGCAGCATTCGGGAGAACATCGCCTATGGCCTGACCGACTGCCCGGAAGAGGCGATCGTCGAAGCCGCGCAAAAAGCCCAGCTGCACGACTTCATCGCGCAACTTCCCGATGGCTACGATTCCATTATCGGCGAACGGGGTATTCGCCTCTCGGGCGGTCAGCG
>JAGQXA010000213.1 GCA_020436865.1 Saprospiraceae bacterium
AAAAAGTACACTTTTTCCGGGGCTTTTCGTGAAAAGCGGGCAGAAAATGCCCCCTTTCCCCCATTTATACCGGAACAGGGGGGAGCGTTAACCGAAAGCAGTCACTTTTTTTCAGGAAAAATTTCAAAGGGAAACAGGAGTAACGATCACCGCAGCGGGTACATTCGTCAATGGATCCGATTGAGAACAGCAAACGCGTTTACCAGGCTGGTAAACCGAGGGGAGAGCGCAACGGGATTAATTCCGTTGTGTAGCTCCCCTCTTTTTGTTCAATGCCGACTATGATGCCGCCATCCGGGAATGGTAGAGCCCACCAACAATCCAAGCACTCCCAGCGGCAACAGCAGAGAGAAAAGGGTGAGCGCCTCATAATAGAACGGCAGGAACCCGAGGGCGCCCCAGAACATCGTACCCTGCAGGAATAGCAGCAGCTCCGACAGCACAAATCCCGCAAAGAACAACGCGATCCCTATCCGGGCGGTCCGGGCCGACCAGACCAGCCATCCATGCCGGGCTGCGTAGCCGAACAGGAAGTGCGTGATCACGCCCAGCAGCAACAGGTGCATAAAACCGATCACATAATTGCGGATGGTGTACGCTACCGTGGCGATGTACGGGATCAGCACGGCCGCCTGGATCAGCACTTTCAGAGCCCAGCAGAACAAGGCCAGGCGCAACGGCCAGCCCACTGGTCCTGCCAGTGCCGGACGTAAACCCGGATACAACTTTTTCCAAAACACCCCCAGGGCGCCCAACTGTAGCGTCACGCCAACGCCGTTGGTCCAAAACACGACGGCCTGCGGATTCGACCAGGCTACCGCCAGCGCATAGGTCAGCAGGCAGGAGATCGCCAGCAGGGTAAAAAACCAGTAGGCAGGCCGCTGCGGGATCTCTTTCCAGTGATGGAAGAGCAAGGCGAAAACGGCAAAGAGGAACCAGCCGTTGAACTGAAAGTGCAAAAAGAACTGCACACTCATATAGTAGAAGGCGCTGCCCTGCAGACCGAACAGAATGATCGGCCCCATCGCCCAGAGGGCCAGGGTGGAGAGTATCATGAAGACCAGCGCGCCACGAGCGAAGCGCAGCGACGGCCCCGCCGCCGGCCCGGCCTCCAGGTCGCGCCAGAAGCGGTAGGCGAAGACGTACGAAAGCAGCACATGGGCGGTTGAAAATGCGATCGAGAACGGACCGTAGCCCTCCACCGGAAAGGTCAGCAACATGCCGAGTACGCTGATCTGCGTGAGCCAGAAGAGGATGCGGTACCGGGCGGTCCGCATCCTCCCCTCGCCCAGGAAGGTCTCGACCAGGGCCCCGAACAGGGCCAGATAGACCCAGCCGAGCATCGCCACATGCGAATGGGCGTGTAACACCTGGCGAAATTCCAGCCAGCTGAGTTCGACCACGAAGGCGAATCGCAACACGACCCCCAAACAGGCCGCGGCCAACAGATTGCCCAGGGCTACCTTCATCCAGTACGCAGACATGTCGATCGCTTGTGCGAGGTCAGGAGCCGACCTCCTTGCCGTCGTTGGCATACATGAACTCCAGCACGTCGCGGGCATCGCCGACCGAGAGATTCTGGTTCGGCATGCGCACCAGGCACTCCTTCAACAGTTCGCGGGCGGCCGGATCTTTATCGAGCATGACCTCCACGTTCGTGGTCATGTTCATGATCCACTCCGGCTGGCGGCGCGCGGTGACGCCCTTCCAGCCCGGGCCCACCACGCGCTGGTCGGTGAGCTTATGGCAGGCGGCGCACTTCATTTCGTAGATCGCCTTGCCCGAGGCTACCATCGACGGCAATAGCGGATCGTTGAGTTCGACGTTCTTGATCTCGCCGATGCCTTTGCCGTCGTCGGGATCGGCGACCATGCTCTGCGGACGCGGCTTGCTGCCGGTCGCATCGCCTTCGGAAGCGGAATTCCCTCCGCAGGACAGGGCGAACAGGCCGATGGATAGGAAAAACAGCACTCGTTTCATAACTGCATTTTTTGTTTGTTTACCGAAATACCCATCCGACCGGCCAATCACAGGGCGAGCTTCTCCCGCTCGATCTTCCGGGCCAGATCGACGATGGTCTGATGTTTTACCTGGTAGTGCAAACCCTCGCGAAAGGCAAAAGCCTGCACATGCAGCGGGCACGGATTCTCCGACGAGCAAACCGGCAGGCCGAGGATGCACGAATGGAACACATCCGGTCCGTCGATGCACTCGACGATCTGCTCGAGGGTCACCTCCTGGTTGGCCTCGCTCAGGAAAAACCCACCGCTGGGCCCCTTGACCGAAGAAACCAGGTTGTTGCGAACCAATTGCTGGAGGATCTTGGCCAGGAAATGCTTCGGCACATCGAGCGCCTCCGCGATCTCCTTGACGCCCAGCCTCGCCTGCGGCCCGGCGTGTACGGCCAGGTATAGCGCGGCGCGAATGGCGTAAGTACAAGCTTTTGAGAACATGACTGATCAGTTTACGGCGTAAAGATAAACGGCTTTTCTATAAAAGACAAATTAATCTTTTATTTTTATTCAAGCTCCTGCCCCTCCGTGAAAACCCGAAGAAAAATTTCCAGAAGCAGATAAAAACCAAAGTGCAAATATTTGATCAAAAAACTAATAATCAAGCTGTTAAATTAGATTCATTTTCAGGGTGACAAAAATCATTGTCTGTCAGGATTTCTCTTTCTTCCTTTGCATAGAAGATTAAAAGGTCTTTTTATTTAAAATAACGATCGAGTACTTTTTTACCAACAAAACATACCACTATGAAAAGTCATTCTGGCTTCCGACTCTTACCCTTCTTCGCCCTGCTGGGCCTGGTCGCCGCTTTCTTCAGCGGCTGCGGGAACCAGGGCGGCGCCGGACAAGGAACCGGCGCGCTAGCCGGCGACGTCGCCTCCCAGGTGTACGTCCCCCCCGGCCAATACGACGAATTCTACGCCTTTCTCTCGGGCGGTTTCAGCGGGCAGGTCAGCGTGTACGGCCTGCCGTCCGGACGTCTGCTCCGCGTCATCCCCGTCTTCTCGGTCGACGCCGAAAAGGGCTACGGATTCAACGAGGAAACCAAGCCGATGCTGAACACCTCCTTCGGTTTCGTTCCCTGGGACGATGCCCACCACCCCGAGCTCTCTCAGACGAAAGGCGAAACCGACGGCCGCTGGCTGTTCATCAACGGCAACAATACTCCGCGCATCGCACGGATCGACCTGACCACCTTCGAAACCGCCGAGATCATCGAGATC
>JAGQXA010000928.1 GCA_020436865.1 Saprospiraceae bacterium
AGATCGTACACAAAACGCGCGTTGCCGAAGCTTCGATCGCGGTTGCGGTAGGCCTTTACGATGATCTCGTCGATCTTTTCACGGGCTTCGGAGGTTAGCTCGACGCCCTTTTCCGCACAGGCGTATTCGGCGATCTGCGAAAGTTCCTGCGGCAGGTAGTCGGAGAACTCGAAGTAGAGTTTGAAGCGCGACTTCAGGCCCGGGTTGGAGTCGAGAAAATGTTGCATTTCCTTGGGGTAACCCGCTACGATCACGGCCAGGTCGCCCTTGCCGTTCGACATTTCCTTGACCAGGATCTCGATCACCTCCCGACCGAAGTCTTTGGTATCGTCGTTCGAACGCGCCAGGGCGTAGGCTTCGTCGATGAACAACACCCCTCCCCTTGCCTTTTCGATGGCTTCCTTCACTTTGGGAGCCGTTTGTCCGATGTATTCGCCGACCAGGTCGACCCGGTCGACCTCATGCACATGGCCCTTGCTTAGCAGGCCCATTTTCTTATAAAGGCGGCCCATCATTTTGGCCACGGTCGTTTTGCCCGTTCCCGGATTGCCGATAAAAACGGAGTGCACGTTGATCTCTTCCTTTTCCTCATATCCCTTCTCACGGCGCAACTGAAGGAACTGGATGTATTTGGCATGGTCGCGAACCTGTTGCTTGATATCTCTCAGGCCGATCAGGGCGTCGAGCTTCAGCATGACTTCTTCGAAGGTCGCGTTGAGGTCTTCTTCCGAACTGAGCAGCAGAGGAGCGTTGCGATTGGGCAGAAAGATCGGGGGTACCCCTTCTTCGAAGCTGTCGCAAACCTCGAAGGGAATGACCGCCAAAAGGCGATCCATAAAGATCAGTTCGGCCGAGTAGCGATCTTCGCGCCAGGAGCCCTTCACGTTGGACCCCCAGCCGGCGGTGATCTTGATCAGGTCGTCTTTGGTCTCGATGCGTTGCAGCCGGACCACCTGCCCCTTCAGTTCGCGGGCGTCGTTATAGAATTTGGAGAAAAGTTCACACTGCCAGGGGCGTGCCTGGTGCAGATTGCGCAGGATGATCTCGGCATAGATATAGCGCGTTTCCTCGGCGCTGAAGCTCTTGTAATAGACCCGGTCTTCCTCGATGACATCGTCGTACGGCCCCTCGTAAAGGCGCAGCGATTGTACCTGCAGGAAAGGATTGTCGCCCCGGGTCAGTTCCTGTCCCGCGTCTTCCACATAGAAGTACTTGGTAGCGACCTTCTCGCCTTCGATCCAGGCTTCCCAGTAATAGGTGCCTTTTTTCCAGAAGGCCCCTTCGCTCTTGTTGCCCCAGCCCTCCCGGATGAAGACGATATTATCGTACTTACTGACCTTACGGCGGAACGGCAGGGAGCACAATTCCTTGCGACCCCTCTTAAGGGAGAAACACTTGAGTTCGACTTCGATCTCCCAGTCTTCTTCGTCGAAGAGTTTATTGTAGAAGGAAAGTTCAGCGTAGATATAGGTCGTATCGTACCGGTCGAATACCTGCCGGTATTTCTTCTTGTTGTCGGCCAGCCATTCGGTGGAGGCATACACCTTCAACTCGCGAAACTTGAACTTCTTTGCATCCGGATGTCTGAAACTAACCGCCATTGAGAACCGCTCCTAGTTGTTTGCTTTTGCAGTGACCACACAATGGGAACCGATCAGATCGGTCAGAAGTTCCGGTCCGGCCGATCATTGCCCGTATGGTTGCTGGGAATTTGTCAACTCAATATATAAAAGACTTTCAAATAATTCCAAAAAAGGATGGGGGATGTGGGATTTGGGAT
>JAGQXA010000929.1 GCA_020436865.1 Saprospiraceae bacterium
GCGACCTGCTGACGATCGAAAAGGACTGGGGCCGCAAGATCCGCGGCAAATACCTGGCCGTGCTCAGCTGTTCTGCGGGCGAAAACCTCGGGGACTATTTCTGGCTGCCCTTTCGGCGTTCGGCCGAATACCTCGGGATGACCTACCTCGGCGGGCTACATACCGAACTCGAATCCGGCCGGCTAACCTCCGGCGATCGATCGCGCCTGCGACAATTCGTCGGGCAGATCGGCCGGTCGGAGGTGTGGGTCGGGAACTAGAGGCAGTTCAGGAGCCAATCGCGCTCGGTCAGGGCCGATTCCCCTTCGATCTCTTGGCGTAGGGCGGCGACTTCCGCCGCATTGGATAGATTGAGCCGCAATATCTTCTCTGTATAGCGGATGATCTTCAGGTAGTTGCTGCGGTGATAGCCGATGATGCGCTTGCGCCGCAGGTAATTGCGCATGGCGTCGAGATGCGACTGCAGCAAGTCGTATTCGTCGAGTTCGTAGAAGGTTTTGAGCAGCAGGGTCTTGGCCGCCAGGTTGAGCAAGGGGTCGCGGTAGTTCGCCTTTTGGAGGAGTTCCAGTACGGCCCCGAAATTGCGCCGGGCGTATTCCAGGCGAGCCAGACTGAAGCTGAACGAACTTTCCCGGTACTTTTTTTCCAACGCCCCTTTGTACTGATGGATGAAATCGCTGACCCGGTCGAGGTCGCCGACGCGCAGACCGGCCGCCACTACATTGTAATAGGTGAAACGCGAAAGCGTGCCGTTTTCCAGCAGAAATCCCCTTTCCAGTCCCGTTTCGTATAGTTCCAACACCTCCCGGAAGTAGTTGTCGGCGCCATCGTTGAGCTTGCGCACGCAATAGTTGATGAGCATGAGGTAGAGCCCCCGGGTCTCTTCTTCGGGAAAGAGCTCGTCGGCCTGCAGAAGGCCGTCCCGGAAACAGCGAAAATGTTCTTCCTCTTCCGGGTGGCGGTGCATGTAGTAGCAATCCAGGTAGATCGCGATGGCGGGGAGGTCTCCGGCCTTCGTCTGTTCGGCCAGGCGAACCACTGCGTCCTCCAGTTCGATCGGCTTGGCCGCCTGGTAAACCGTCTGATGGGCTACCAACAGACAAATGTTGCGCAATTGCCGGAGGAGGTAGGCGGCGTTGACGGTTTGGGTCAGCGCTTCGAGCCCTTGCACGTCGGTTGGGTCGGAAGCGCTGGCGAGTTGATGCTGCTCCCACTCCAGGTGGTACTGCAACTGATAGAAATGCGCATCGCGCATCGGCTGAGCCGTCAGTTTCTTCTGCAGTTGGCGGGCCGTTCGGTCGAAGGCCGCATCCATCCCTCGTCGGCGATAGGCCCTGGCCAGTTGCAGGTGCATACCGTGCTCATCGGCGGCTTGCTCCTTGACGGCCAGGTACTGTTCGAGCAGGCGGCTGAGGTAGCTCATGATCAGCCGCATTTTCTGGTCGTCGTAGTCTTCGCGCGGAAAAAGCAGCCGCCAGGCCTTCTTTTTCGGAAGTTGCGGTCGTTCGAGCAGGAAGGTGTACAAACTGACCACGTCCGTGCGCTGGTTAAAGAAAGGGGAATCGAGGAAGCGGCGGGCCTCCCGCCGTTCCTGGGCCGATAGCGAGCGGATCAACTGGTTTAAGTGGCTGTTTTTCACCGTCAGATAAGGATAAAAACGGGTTTAAGTTCTACAAACATAATTTTCACAACTGATAATCATAAATTTATGTAAAAAAATAATCTAACAAAACTCTACAAAAGCTAAATAATGTTTTTGATTTTCAAAAGGTCTTACCACATTTTTGCAGGGTGAAAGAACGCATTTAGCCGGCTACTGCAAACCGATATTCGATGGAAGTTTCAAATCTTTGATCCTATGAAAAACCCATGTCCTTTTTTTATGCCCAAAACTGACCTCCTTCGCCCGATCGGAAGGATGGTGCTGACATTCGTTGCATCGTTCGGGATCTGGAGTAGCCTGTTTGCGCAGCCGTGCACCTTCGACGACGTGCCGCCTCTACCCATTTGCGATGTCGGTCTGACCGTGGAGGTGATCCCGGGCGAGACGTTCACCCTGACCAGCGAGATGATCGACGAAGGTAGTTTCGACAATTGTACCAACCCCGAGGACCTGCAGTTCTTTCTGGAAGAAGGGCTGCCGTCGAGCAATGCGCCCGGGACCACCACGCTCGTCTTCGACGATACCGATGCAGGCCTGCACGCCATTGTCATGTGGGTGGAGGATACGTGGTTCAACCAGAATTATTGTGTGACCACCCTCGAGATCACACTGGGCCAGGCGCCTTGCCACTTGACCGACGTCGTGCCGCCTACCCCCGTCTGTGCCGGCTTCCAGATCACGCAACTCGGCTACGACGGCCCGGAACTGACCATCGTGGAGGCTGCCGGATTCGATGGGGGCAGTTTCGACGATTGCTCCTTGCCCGATGAGCTCCTCTTTCGTTTGGAGGAGGCCGCGACTCCTTCTGCCAGCCCTCCGGCCACCGATGCGCTGCCGTTCGATACCAACGGGATCGGCTTGCACGATATCGTCGTGTGGATCGGCGATGTGGCGGGCAATTGGGCTACCTGCAGTGCCGTGCTGGAAGTGCTTCCGGTCGATTGCGTCAACGATATCATTCCGCCGACCTGCATCGCGCCGCCCGATACGATCGCCTCGCTCAACGAGTTCATGGACCTGGGGATAGATCCGCTCGATACCGGCGCGCTGGAGCTGTATTTCGGCGCCGCTACCGCCTGGGATAATTGCGGGGTCGTTCAGATCCTGCCCGCGGTCGAATTGCAGAATAACGATTGCGGTTTCCTATCTGTGATCAAACGCAATTTCGTGGCCGTCGATGCCGAGGGCGGCAGTTCGCAACCCTGTACGCAAGAGGTGCGCTTGCTCCCCGAATATAC
>JAGQXA010000027.1 GCA_020436865.1 Saprospiraceae bacterium
CGCACGCAACTACCGTAGCTGACGCGCACCCAATAGGTTCCGGGCGCCGTGACCAACAAGAGGGAGTCGGTCGAGCCGTCCGACCAAAGATAGGAGTCGTAGCGATCGGTGGCGCTCAGCCAAAGCGAATCTCCCTGGCAGAGGAAGGTATCTCGCATTTCCAAAGGAGGAGCGGAATTGGGATACACTACCGGATTGGGGAAACACCCATAGGACGGAAAGGGGCCGTCGAAAAGGATCGCTTCTTTTTCGAAATCGCAGGCCAGCCCGGGCAGGTCAGGTTGGTGGATGATCGAGAGGTAGTCGCCGGGAGGAATGTACTGCGGCGCCAGGTAGATCTTTCCATTGGGAGCCAGCTGAACGTCGCGCGGGATCACCGGAAAGGTGGCAAGTTCGGTTTTCGATTGCAACACCTCCGGCTGGCCGCCGGCCGCCAGGTCGTATTGGTAAAGCGTATAGGTAGTAGCGGGTGTGCCCTCTACGACATAGAGTTTGCTCCGATCCGGCGATAGGTGCGCCCTGACCGGATTAAAGGGAGCAGCAACCGGTAAGCTATACAGGAAGTCGATCTCTCCGCTTTCCGGATCGAAGGTATAGAGGCCGAATTCGCTGAAATCGGCCAGTACGATCAGGTCGGCCCCCGACTCGGCATACAGAAAATACCGATGGCCGAGCTCGCTTTGTACCGGGTCGTGCAGCCCGTCTTCATCGATCAAATAGGCGTACAAACGGTCCGGCGATCCCTGCAGCACGCCGAGCACCCAGGTCGTGTCGCAGTTGCTGTGCACGGCATAGACCGTTTCCTGAAAGCCGCCCGAATCGAGCAAAATGTTCTTCAGGCCCGGCGCTACGGCCCCCAATCCTCCGTCGAGGTCCATATCGACCACCGAGAAACGCAGCTCTTGCTCCGGATCCTGTTCTATCGCGCTAGCGGTAAACAGATAGAATCGGTCGGGATTATCGACAAAGGGCACGATGGCAATGCCGGCCTGAGCAGAGAAATGTCCGCTAAGTCCCTGTCCGTTCTGCATGGGCAGGTGGTTGCGGTTCCACAGTTGCTCGCCGTTCGTGTAGAAGAGCAGTTCGCCGTCGAGAGTACTCACGGCAGCGGCGTTCTCTTCGCTCTGTAATTGTCCGTCGTACAGCAGGGTCGGCGGGTTGCTGTTGAAGTCGAGCCCGAATTGATCGCCGAAATACCAGAAGTTGTTCTGGCCCTGTGCCAGGGTGTTTTGGCAGAAAAGCAACAGCGGTAGGAGAAGTAAATAGGTCAGCGAGCGGAACGACATGGTTTGGTAATTTCTTGCGAATGACCAAATTACCAAAAGTTCCAGGCTCGAACGACAGCCCGATACCTACCCAATTGGGTGGATTTGGCTGAAAAAATGAAGAAAAGACGTCAATCGGTCAGGAAAGCCGGTCGCGATAATCTTCGTAGCCGAACTCGCGCACGACTTCCAGTTCCTCCTTTTCGGTCCACAGGCAAATGGCCGGATGCCGCACCCCGTTGAAGGTGCTCGTTTTGACCATGGTGTAGTGGATCATATCGGCAAACACCAGGCGATCGCCGACCTTTAGTTCGTAGTCGAAAGAGTACTCTTTCATGTAGTCGCCCGACAGGCAGCTCACCCCGCCGATGCGGTAGGTCGGCTTGTCGGGATGAGGATCGGTTGCCCCGTGAATGCGTGGGCGGTACGGCATTTCAAGCGTATCGGGCATGTGCGCGGTGAAGGAGATGTCCATGATCGCCGTACGCACGCCGCGGCTCTCGTGGATATCGAGCACGGTCGACACCAGATCGCCCGTTTCCCAGGCAATGGCGCTTCCGGGTTCGAGGATCACCTCTACGGAATGCCGCTGCCGGAATTTCCGCAGCAGGTCGATCAGATGTTCGACATCGTAGTCCTTGCGGGTCATCAGATGCCCGCCGCCCATGTTCACCCATTTGACCTTCGACAGGTGTTCGCCGAAGCGACGCTCGAATGCTTCCAGGGTCTTTTCCAGGTCATAGGAACTCGACTCGCAAAGGGTATGAAAGTGGATCCCTTCGAGCCCTTCCGGGAAACCGTCGGCAAAGGCCGTTTCGACCTCTCCCAAGCGCGAGCCCGGAGCGGCGGGATTATAGAGTTCCACCTCCACCTCCGAATACTCGGGATTGACCCGGATGCCGCAGGAAACCGGCTCCGGGTGGGCGTCGATCATCGGCCGGAAGCGGTGGTATTGAGCCACGGAATTAAACGTCACATGGCTACTGTATTGCAGGATCTCGGCAAATTCGTCTTCGCGATAGGCCACTGCATAGGTGTGAGCCTTGCAGCCCATTTCTTCGAAAATGAGTCGTGCCTCGTGCAGCGAACTGGCCGTCGCCCCACGCAGGTAGCGAGCCACCGTGGGGAACGTCCGCCACATGGCAAAGCCCTTCAAGGCCAGGATAATGGAAACCCCGGCCCGCTGTTGCACGCGGTTGATCAACTCGAGATTGCGCAGCAGCAGCGATTCATCCAGCACATAGGCCGGCGACGGTACTTTTTGGTAGTCGATCATGTGGATGCGGGATGTGGGATATGAGATGCGGGAATCTTAAATCCAGTATCAAGTATCTAGTCCAGCTCCAGATCCACGTCAAAGGCCTCTTCCCAGGGCAGGCCGTTGGGGCCCAGCTCGTCGAGGAAGGGGTCGGGGTTGAACTGCTCTACATTGAACACCCCTTTTCCGCTCCACTTGCCGTCGAGCACCATCTTGGCGCCGAGCATGGCGGGTACGCCGGTGGTGTAGGAAACGCCCTGTGCGCCGGTTTCGTCGAAGGCATCCTGGTGGCGGCAGTTGTTCCAGATGTAGTAGGTGCGTTCTTTCCCGTCTTTGACCCCCCGGATGCGGCAACCGATGGAGGTTTCGCCGGTATAGTTCTGGCCGAGTTCGCCCGGATCGGGAAGCACGGCCTTCAGGAACTCCAGCGGAACGATCTCGACGCCCTTGTATTGAACGGGGTCGATCCGGGCCATGCCGATATTCTGGATTACCCGCAGGTGGGTCAGATACTCCTGGCCGAAGGTCATCCAGAACCGGGCCCGTTTCAGGCTCGGATAGTTCTTTACGAGCGATTCGAGTTCTTCGTGGTAGATCAGATAAGAGGCCTTCGGACCGATATTCGGGTAGTTGAGCATACGCATGATCTCGTGCGGCTCCGTTTCGACCCATCGGCCGTTCTCGTAGTAGCGGCCCTTCTGCGTGATCTCGCGAATGTTGATCTCCGGATTGAAGTTGGTGGCGAATGCTTTGCCGTGATCGCCGGCATTACAGTCGACGATGTCGAGGTAATGGATCTCGTCGAAGTGGTGCTTGGCGGCCCGGGCAGTGAAGATGCTCGTCACGCCGGGGTCGAAACCGCAACCCAATACGGCCAGCAAGCCCTTTTCGCGGAAGCGGTCCTGATAGGCCCACTGCCAGCTATATTCGAACTTGGCCTCGTCTTTGGGCTCATAATTCGCGGTATCGAGGTAATCGACCCCCGTCTCCAGGCAAGCGTCCATGATGGTCAGGTCTTGATACGGCAAAGCCACATGGATGACCAGTTTGGGCTGGAAGGAACGGATCAGCTGCGCCAGTTCGGGCACGTTGTCGGCATCTACCTGCGCGGTTTGGATCTTCCGGTGGCCGGTAGCCTTCTGGGCGTCGGCGGCAATCACGTCGCATTTGGACTTGGTCCTGCTGGCCAGCATGATCTCAGAGAAGACCTCCGGATGCATGGCGCATTTGAAGGCAACGACCCGGCCTACTCCACCGGCGCCGATAATGAGCACTTTCGACATGGGCAAAATTGTTTGTTGGTTTATTGGTTTCTTAGTTTCTTGGCATCGCAAATGTAGTAATTTGTTGGCGGGAATAAAGACTCAAACATGAGCAGAGAAGATAAAATCCGACAGTTTGATCCCAACGGGGTCGGTTTGAAAAATGGCCATTTCATCGGACTTCCATTTACCGAAGAAGAGGCTCAGATCGTCCTGCTTTCCGTGCCGTGGGACGTGACCGTCTCCTATTCCGACGGCACTTCACGGGGACCGGAAAACATCCTGCAAGCCTCCACGCAACTCGATCTGTACGATCCGGAGGCGCCCGACGCCTGGAAAATGGGACTCTATCTGCGGCCTCCTGATACCGAATGGCAACATCGGAACGACCTACTTCGGTCGAAGGCCAAAGAATACTTAGCCTTTCTCGAGGGGGGTGGAGACCTCCATAAAGAGACGGAATGGCAAGTCCTGCCCCACGAGATCACCCGACACTGCACGGAACTAGTCGCCTGGGTGCAGACGGAAACTGCGGCCTTACTGGAGGCCGGGAAATGCATCGGCATCGTGGGTGGCGAGCACAGCGTACCCCTTGGCTTTCTTAGAGCTTTGTCGGAAGTACACGACTCCTTCGGCATCCTGCAGATCGACGCACACATGGACCTGAGGGAGGCCTACGAAGGATTCCGCTATTCCCACGCCTCTATCTTCTACAATGCCCTGCAGATCAAAGCTGTTTCCCGTCTGGTCCAGGTAGGCATTCGCGACTATTGTCAGGAAGAAAAAGAACTGGCGGATGGTTCGGGCGGAAGAGTCGTCGTCCACTACGATCATGACCTCAGGACACAGCTGTTCCAGGGACGAACTTACGATGAGATCTGCCGGCAGATCGTCGATCCTTTGCCGGAAAAGGTGTACGTCAGCTTCGATATCGACGGACTGGCGCCGGAGCTTTGCCCGAATACGGGTACGCCCGTACCGGGCGGATTGCAGTTTCAGGAAGCGATGCACCTGCTCAAGGTCCTGGTCGACAGTGGCCGGCAGATCATCGGCTTCGATCTTTGCGAGGTGGCCGGGATCGGGCATGAGTGGGATGGAAATGTGGGAGCCCGGGTGTTGTACCGGCTAGCGAATTTGATGGGAAAGAGCAACGGCCTGGCGGGGTGATTGGTTTATTGGTTTATTGGTTTATTGGTTTATTGGTTTATTGGTTTTTTTTGGGGGGGGGTAGCTGATTGGGCTGGATAGTGCAGGAGGCCCGTGGGATACCACCGCCAGGTGCGCGACCACCAGTCTTCCAGGCGTTGGAGGGTGAAGTTTACAGACTTGCCTGTTGAGCGCTCCAACTCATAGCCGAGGGTGGGAGCGATCGAGCGGATATTTCGGTGCTGCAGATCCCACTTTTTCGCGTAGGCGGGTGTGAGCTCGAAGGCCTGCAGGGCTTGTACCACCTGGTGTCGGTCGCCGGCCGGCAAGCGGGCAAAACGACCGATGCTGTCCCGGCTCAAGGCGCCTTTCTCATTGCTCAGCCAACCTTCCATGCGAACCTCTTCCCCCAGTTCCGAAGAAGAAGGCGTCAGAAGGCCTTCCCGCCAATCCAGTTCCAAGAAATTCAATACCTGGCGCAGTTCCTTCTGTGGATCGAGCAGCCAGTCTTCATAACGCAACAGACGGTAGCGCGGATGTTCAGCAGAGCGCAAGGCCATGGCCGCATTGAGCACAAAAGCCCCTGCCGCATACCAGGGCGAATGTCCGCGCGCGATCAGGGAGGCCACGGCATCGTAGGGGTTGCGGGTGGTATGAATGACCTTCCCTTCCGGAAAAAACTTCAGGAAATCCGGGAACGCCAGGGAGTTGGAGGGAGATTTCTCGATCCACTGCGTCGCTCCTTTCCGGGTCATGGCCGTTGAGAAATAGCCTTCGACGAACTCCGGAAAAGAGGCAGACCGGTTAAGCAGGGCGGCCAGTCTGGCCGGATCCCAGCCATATTCCGGCAACAGCAGATCCGCGCCATTCTTTCGAAACCAGCCGATCGACTTCAGGCCGCGGAAGCGATCCCTTTTCAACAGGTAGTGGCCGTAGCGGTCCCATTCGCGGTACAGGTCCGGATGGATGAACAGATAGGTTTCCGGTCCGGCCGCCAGCTCAGGATGCCGGTTCAGTACATTCACCAGCACCGAACTGCCGGTGCTGGGCGAACCGCCGATCAATATGCCGCATGCATCGCTCATGACAGATACAAAGATGCGAAGTATGCGGCGGCCAGCAACAGGTTTAGCCACAGCAATTTCTTCCAGGGCAGGTACTCCCCTGGAGAAATGCCCAGTTTCCAATAGTTAAAGGCGATCAGGTTGGCCTTGTTAACTGAAAAGGCCACGAGGGAAGCCAGGGCGATCCCTTCGAGGCCCAGCCACCGGACCCACCACAGGCTGAGAGCGATGTTGACGACCGTTTCGATCAGGGCGCTGACCACCAGAAAGTAATTCTTGCCCTGGCCGATGACGATCACCTGCGGCAACAGGATCCGGCTGGAAAGGATCAGCAGGTAGACGTTGAATACCCGGGCCGATAGGGCAAAATCATCGTTGTACACCAGGGGAAAGGCGAATGGGCTTAGCAGCATGAACAAAGCGCTGAGAGGAAATAGCCAGGCGGCCAACTGGGCCGTTCGCTCCCTGACCTGCTTCATGCCTCCCGCAAGATCGGTCGCGATCTCCGGTATCAGGGCTGTGACCAGGCCTCCTACCAATAGGGTCGTCAGCGGTAATTCGCGGGCGCCGTACCGAAAGATGGCAAAAGCGCGCTCGTCGGTGAAGTAGCTGGTCACGATCAATCCATCGGTGTATTCCACGCTGTTGCCGATCAGCAGATGGGCAGTTAGCGGTACGAACAAGGCTGCATAGGGCTGCCAAAGCTCTTTCCTGAAGCGGAAAGAAGCATGATGCACCAAAATCCAGGCCACCCAAAGCAATTTCAAAGCCGCCCAGAACGTCAGTCCGATGAAGGTCCAGCGCAGGCCCCAACCGGCGTAGACCGGCACCAACACCGCTATCAACTGCAAGCCGAAACTGATCGCCCCGAACCACACGATCCGGTCGAATTTGCGCAGCAACAGATAGTAGATATGCACCAGAAAGGACGGGGCATTCAGGACCACGAACAGACATAGCCACCCGAAATAGGGCAATTCGGTAAAATTGGTCAGCCGCCACAGCAGGAAATCGCGCAAAACCCAGAGCAGGGAGGCCGCCGCGATCCCAAGTGCGGAAAAAACAACGAAAGCTTGTCCGAATGCCGCCGCTCGATCTCGTTCCTCCAGCTTCGGGTAGAAGGACAACAAGGCGTTCAAGCCTCCGCCGATCCAGAAGAAACTGACGAGATTTCCCAGGAAGAGCAAAGCCTCGTACATGGATATCTCCGCGGTGCTCAACCCACTCTTGGCCAGCAGGATACTGATCAGAATGGTCACGCCGAAACGGATCAGGTTAAAGAGCTGGATCGAGGAAACATTGTTCACCGTGCGCAATGGTCGCATCATGCTATAGGTTGAACACCTTCCGCCACACAGCCAGGGAAACGAACTTGTACATCCGGTAATTCTCGACCGGGCTGGCAGGGTTAAAGAATTGGTCGAACTGGTCTAACAAGCGTTTCTTGTTGAAAATAGCCTCGTCCTGTTCTTCAAAATAGGGTCGGATGGCGTCGCGCATCGAAGCGATCCATTCGTTGTTGGGGGTCAGCAGCGGCTTTTTGTCCGGCCGTTGATAGATGGCCTCCGGTAGCATTTCGCGAAAGGCCTCTCGCAGCAACCACTTGCGCTGTCCGTGGTGGATCTTGTACACCGGAGGGATGGAAAACACGTATTCGATCAGGGGCAAGTCGTCGGCATAGGGCGTGGCCGTGTCGACGCCGTGCCAGGCCGCGGCGCGATCGACGCACTTCAGCAGGAAATTCATTCCGCCCTGTGTGAACCCCTCATAGAGGGCTGCATTCAAGCCATCGCCGGAAGAGGGCCCGGACTGTCGAAGCCGGTGCCGCTGGCTGCGCAGCAACTCGGGTTGCAGAAAACTCAGCTCTTTGAAATAACTCCGCTGAAATGCGTACTGCAGGGCGGCCGGCCAGCGCGGTAGCCACCGATATTTCAGGCGATCGCGCAAATAGCCCTTGGGGCCAAGTCCGGAATTCTTCATTTCCTGAACTAAAGATCCCCACTGAAAGGTTCGGAACAGGTCGCTCCACAGAGCGCTCAGGTAGGGCAAATGCCCGCCGAACAAAGCGTCGGCGCCCTGCCCGTCGAAGATCACCGGCAGGCCCTCGCGGGCAGCCTGCCGGAAAAGGCAATGCTGGGCATAGGTGCCGGTGGAAAAAGTAGGCGTATCCTGCGCGTAGATGAAGGTTTCCAGTTCCTTGCGCAATTGCTCGGCTTGTGGGTACACTTTGATCCAGCGTGCCTCCGTGGTCAGCGCCACGATCTCGGCCCACTGCTGTTCTGCGATCTCACTTTGCGCATATGCGGCTGTGAGCGCCGTCAGGGGGCTTGCGGGGGCCATCCTTTTTATCGCTACGGCCAGCACAGAACTGTCCAGCCCCCCGCTCAGCAGGGTTGCCGGCGCCGCGCTTTGGCGTTTCAGGCGTTGGCGGGTAGCGTCGAGCAGTAATTCCCGTACCCGCCCGGTATGCATGGCAAAGGCGCCGGGATCGTAGGTTCCCACCCTTTGGGTATAGCCAAGTTGGTAGTACTGCCGGGGCGCCCAGGCGCCGTCGACCATCGAACCGCTCGCCG
>JAGQXA010000214.1 GCA_020436865.1 Saprospiraceae bacterium
ACGCCGTGGCTGCCCGGCCAGACGGGCAGGCCTTCGTGCAGGCTTACCGAGATGTCGATCAGGTGGGTCATTAGTTGGGTTATTGGGTTATTGGTTAATTGGGCTATTGGTTAATTGGGCTATTGGTTAATTGGGTTGTTGGTTAATTGGGTTGTTGGTTAATTGGGTTGTTGGTTAATTGGGTTGTTGGGTTGTTGGGGGATGATGCCGGGAATCTGGGGTATCCTGGCGTTGGCTAGAGAGGGGGGACCTCTATGAGGTCCTCCGGTGCTCCTTCGGAGCAGGGTTTGTTGACCCTTTCACCCTTTTCACCCCTTTCCCCTCTTTTCACCCTTCCCATCATGCACATTCGTATAATCGATCCGCCGATGCTCGTCGTCCGGGTCGGCCTGGGAGTGAACGTAGCCTTTGGGGTAATAGAAGCGCTCGCGCACCTGATTGTCGAGCAGATAGGATTGCTTGTATCCGCGGTAGGTGCCCCAGAATTGCATCAGGCGGAAGAGCGCGATGCTGCCGGCATTTCTCCACCAAACGCCATCATGCAGGGCCTGTCGCCAGTCGCTCCAGATGTTCTTGGACAGCAAGTTGAGGAAGGTCAGGAAGTTGAAGGTTTCGTGCTTCATGATCAACCGCAGGGCAATGGCTTCGCGGCGATACCGGTTGTAGACGCTCCGCCAGCTCTCCTCGTGTACGTGCACGATCGTAGCCCGGGCCTGATAGGCGATCCGGTAACCTTTCGCCAGGATCTTCTTGGCCCAGTCGAGGTCTTCCAAACCGGTCAAGGTTTCGTCGTAGGGCTGCTCTTCCCACAGCTTGCGGCGGATAGCGCAGTTGGCATTATTGCAAAAAGGGTGGATCTGGTTCATGGTCGACTCTTCGGGAAACCACTTGGCGAAGATCTGGTGCTCGGAGTAGCGGGTGACTTCATTGCCGCGCTGCTGCCCGTAAACGAGCGCCACCTGCTCGTCTTTGGCAAAGGGCGCCATCATGAGTTCGAGCCAGTCTTTGTACACCGGATATACATGAGCGCTGGCAAACAAGAGGATGTCGCCCGTCGCGGCGGCGCAGCCCACGTTCAACGCGTATCCGAAAGAGAAATCCTCCGGCCGGATCGAAATGATCCGGGTCGGAAAGTGTTCGGCAATACTCAGCGTAGCATCTGTCGATCCGCTGTCGACGAGAATGACCTCGACCTCCTGCAACGTCTGCTCGGCAATACCGGCCAGCAAACGCCCGATGTGCTTTTCCTCGTTCAGGCAGCGGATGATGATCGAGAGTTTCATGCGGTAAAGATAGTGTATTGGTTGATTGGGGAATTGGGATATTGGGAGCTTTACCTTCTGCGTAACAGCTTCCTGGCCCGCTCCAGGCCCTGCCGGGCCAGATCGTGGAGATCGGGCGCCAGGTTAAGATAGAGCAGCAGGCTGACGAAGACGGTCGCGATCAGGAGCGACCGCAGGGCGATCGACGTCACCGTGAGCAGGAACCCTTCCCCAAGGTTCGGGATCATATAACCCAGGCCGAAGGCGAGCGCAGCCACCGCCAGAATACCCAGGGTCGAGCGGCTAAAGGGTTGCATGCCCAGCCGGATCCGCAAAAACAGGAATTTGGCCAGGTTGAACAGCACTACCGACAGCAAGGTGGCGAGGGCCGCTCCGGTCATTCCCAACAGCGGGATGAGCCAGAGGTTGTTGAGGATGTTCAGGCCGGCCAGCATCAGCGTAGCGTAGAAGTTGAACCGGTAATAGCGCGAGTGCTGAATGATGAGACTGTTGATGCCGGTGGCCATGTCGACCACTTTCCCCAGGCCGAGGAAACACATGACCCAAAGCCCCGTGGCCACCTCCGTGCCGTTGGGCATCAGGGCGAACAGATCGGGCAGCGAGGCCCAGATCAGCAAGAAGATCAGGAGGCCCACCGCCGTTTGGTTGAGCGACGAGCGTTCGTACAACTCCTGCAAGTGGGGGCGGTCTTCCCGCTTCCAGGAATCGGCCACGATGGGCGAAGCGATATTGTCGAGGGCTTTGCGCGGAGCGTCGATCACTTCGCTAATGAACAGATTGATCGAATAGATCCCTACGCCTTTCCAGTTCTCGGCGCCCAGCAACAGCCCGAGCATGAAGATGTCGATCCGGTTGGCCAGAATAAAACCCCAGGTGCCCAGCACGTTGAACAGGGCAAAACTGCCCATCTCCTTCCACAGCTTCCGCGTGAGGAAACCCAGATGCGGACGCAACCGCAATTCGCCCAACCAGGCGATATATCCCACGATCCCGGCCAGTACTGCGCCGTAGGCCAGCAACATTCCGTCGATCACCCAGTTCAGGTCGAGGTAGTGCCAGTACAACAACAGGATCAGGATGGGCAGCGAAAGTTTGATGATCAGCTCGTTGAGCAGGAAGGGCACCACGATGCGGTGGAAGTTGGAGGCATAGTCGGTAAACAACTGGATGTACAACATCAGCAAGACCAGCGGCACGATGTAGGGCAGGTACTGCAGGTAATCTTCCGGCTGATCGCGGAAGAAATGGAAAAAGGCGTCGTTGAAACCGGTATAAAGCCCCAGGAAAAGCAGATAACCGGCGCCGGTCCACAGCAACAGGAGAAACAGAAAGCCGTTGTGACTCTTCCCTTCGTCGCGAAAGTGCGGGAAATAGCGCACGGCGATCACGTGTCCGCCGAGCAGGAAGAAGTGCGCGATCATCAGGGCCGTGTTCTGGATGAAGCGCAGCAGGCCGATCTCCTCCAGCAGCAGGGGGTAGATAAACACCGTGCTGAGGAAGCCGATGCCGATGCCGAAATACCGCACGGCGCTTTGCTTGATCCCTTGCCGTTTGATGACGCCCATAGGTGGGCAAAGTTAGGAGGTTTGCGGAATTTTACCGCAGCAAATGCAGATCGCCGGAAAGCCGGTCGCGGTGCCCGTCGCGGAACTCGACCTCGGCTTGCCAGACGTACACGCCTGCCGGGGCTTTCTGCCCGCGGAAGCGGCCGTCCCAGCCGGATGTCGGATCGTTGGTCGACAGGCCGATGGCCTCGAAAACGAGGTTGCCCCAGCGATCGAAGACCTGCAGGAGTTCGACGACCGACACATCGCCGTTATCCTGCGGAAAGAAATAGTCGTTGAGGCCGTCGAAATCAGGTGAAAAGGCATTGGGGAAATACACCTGCCGGCAGTCTTCATACTCGAGTTCGACCGAGCTCGACACCGTTCCGCAGTAGTTGGTGACCGTCACGGCATAGAGGCCGGGACGGCTCACGGTATAGGTAGGCAGTTCGCTGCCGTCCTGCCACTCGTAGGCAGCCTCCGATCCGCTAAAGGTCGCATCGAGGATCAGCTCGGTTTCCAGGCAAAGGGTGGGGTAGTCGGGAAAAGCGAATTCGGGCTCCGGCACGGCGATCACCTCGATCCGGTCGCTGTCGAAGCAGTAGTCGTCGATCGTGACCGTCACCTGATAGTAACCGGTCTGGTCGACGCTCAGGGTCGGCGAGGTGGCGCCGGTCGACCACTGGTAGGCAGCGCCGGGCGTGGTGGCGTCCAGCAGCAGGGGTGTGTCGGTGCAGATCAGGGTATCGGCGCCCAGTTCCACGAAGGAGGAATCGCCGTCGACCAGAATGTAGAGCTGATCGTACACGGGCCGGCCGCATTCGTCGAAAATGGCGACCTGGTAGGTCATCGACTCCGGTGGCGAGGCTACGGGATTGGGCGAATAGGGATCGCTGAGGTAATCAGGGGGCGTCCATTCGTAGCTGACCCCGCCGGTGACGTGCAACTGCACTTCCCCGTTGGGACAGAGGACGACATCTTCGAGCTGGTCGAGGAAGGTGGTGTAGGTGAAACAGACCTCGTGGTTGTTGTTCAGAGCGCCGGTGCCCGAGGTGAAGCCCCAGAAAACCAGCGGATCGCCGCCGAAGATCTGGTCGACCAGATCGTAATACAAGCTCAGGCGCAACTCGCAATCGAAGTAAATGGCCAAATGCTGCAGCGTTGCGTCCCAGCTGACGCCCAATTCGTGAGAGACGCAATCTTCGATGTTGGCGTCGGCCGGACTGGCCTGCACAGGTCCTGCCAGATTCGCAGTGGAGTTGTGGTTGAGATTGCCGTCGCGGATGATGGCGATGTGATCGAAAGTCGGATCGCCGAGGTCGAAGTTCTGGTAGGTGTCGAACTCGATGCCCAGCGAAGGAGCGATATTCTGGAAGCCGATCCCGCCGCCGGCCCCGCCGAGCGAAGTGCTGACCGGCTGGAAGCCGAACACGATCCCGTCGGCTCCGTCGATATCCTTGCAGCCCAGGTAGATGTCCATGACCACTTCGAACGATTGGCTCAGATCGATCTTTTCCAGATTCCAGATCGAGCCCGACGACCAGTTGACGTCGGGCGTCAGGCGGTAGCAGCTGTCGTTGAGTTGTACCGTGCTGCCGTTGAGCTGGAATTGGCCAGACGAGGAGGTCGCTGCCAACAGCATGATCAAGGCCGTTCCGTACCTCCGGATGCTCATTTTTTCTTGCGCTTCCGGGCTGTTCCGCTCGCCTTGGCCCCGGTCGCCTCCTTTTCCGGCGCCACGGGCAGTTGATCCGGTTCGGGCGCTGTGCCTCCCTGCCGGAAGAACAGGAACACGCCGCCGATCGCCGCCAGCAGCACCAGCCAGGAGGTGGCCGTCGTAATGGTTTCGCCGGTGTAGTACGAGCGCGGTTCGAAGATCATCTTCAACTCGCGGTTCTGGCCCGCCGGCAGGCGCGCCGCCCGCAGCAGGAAGTCGACCTTGATGAACGGATCCATCTTTTCGCCGTCGAGGTAGAGCGACCAGCCCTTGGAGGGCGGATAGTAAACTTCCGAAAAGACAGCCAGTTGTTCGACGGCCGTCGAATAGCGGTAGATCATGGTGTCGGGATGATAATGCACCAGCTCGATGCTGGCCGTCGTGTCGACCTGCTCGGGCAGTCCTTGCAGGTAATCGG
Source organism: Saprospiraceae bacterium (assembly GCA_020436865.1). GTDB lineage: Bacteria > Bacteroidota > Bacteroidia > Chitinophagales > Saprospiraceae > JAGQXA01. The sequence goes on from JAGQXA010000214.1 coordinate 4,963, forward strand.
CGTACTGCTCCTGCACAATGGCAGTGGTGGCCGGGTCGAAATCGGCCAGGGCGGCAATTTCGGCGTCGCCATCGGGCACCTGCTGTATTTGCCGGACAAACCACGCATTGCCCAGGGCCATCGGGTTGATCTGGGCCTGGTCGCTCGGACCGATAAAGTACTTGGCATTGAGCATGCCGTAGATGTGCATGCTCTTGTTCGGATCACCCAGGTAGCGCTCGATCATCTCCTGATAACGCATCAGCTTGGCGGCGTGGTAGCCGCCCATGCTCTTGTGGTGGTAGGAAGTCAGGGCGTTGGTCCACGGATTGCGGCGAAAATCGGCCACTCGATAGTGCAGGGCGGGATCTTGCATGATCTGCTCGTCCGTCGGGGTCGGGGAGGTGATCTGCGCCTTGTCGGAGGGACGGATGAAGTCGTCGGTGCTCACGAAGCGGCGGTCGACGATCCATAGATCGAGCAGGATGATCAACCCGACCCCAATGGCCATATTGCGGGCGCTTACGCCTTTTCGCAACGACAGCCACAGCAGGGCGAAGGCGGCGCCCGCAAAGAGGAAAGAGCGCAGGGCGTCGCTGTAGAGCAGACCGGCCCGGTCGGCGGCCAGGGCGTTGGCCAGATCGCCCGGGATCGTGGGGTCGTCGGTACCGAAACCGGCCGAATGGGCCAGAACGATGCCGATCAGCAGGAGGCCGGCGAAGGTCCCTCCGGCGTAGTAGAGCGCCTTGCGCTTTTCGCCGATGGTCTTGTCGGCGCCCAGAAAGGCCTGCAGGCCGAGCATACCCAGGATCACCACGAAGAAGTTGGTCACGTCGAGCGCCATGGTCACCGCCCGGAACTTGCTGTAAAGCGGGAAGTAGTCGAAAAGGAAGTAATTAAGGGCCGAAAAGTGTTTGCCCCAGGCCATCATGATCGTCAGGGCGGTGGCCGTCAGGAGCCAGACCTTCAGCGGTCGCTTGACCAGGAAAGCGCCCAGCAGGAAGAGGAACACGAGTACGGCGCCGAAGTACACGGGGCCGCCGACGAAGGGCTGTTCGCCCCAGTAGTGCGAGGAATACGCCTGCGCCAGTTGGTTGGCCAGCTCCGGATTGCTGGAGTTGATGCGTTGCAAGACCTTGACCGTCTCCGAGCTGCGATCGGCGGCAAAGCTCTCGTTGCTGGTTCCGCCCATGTAGTTCGGGATCATCAGCGAAAAGGTCTCCAGCAGGCCGTAGCTCCAGCCGAAGGCATATTCTTTCGAAAGTCCGCCCTCTCCGGCCAAGGAGCCCGTCGAGGAAGTCTTCTGCGTCAGTTCCGACTTGCCGCGGATCGTTTCCTGCGAGTATTCATAGGTCGTCCAAAGCCGGCTGGTATTGGTAGCGAAGGCGATCCCGACGGCCAACACCAGTATGCCGGCAGCCGTGGCGAAGCGGGGCAGGGCCTTTTGCCGGATGGCATAGCCCAGCATGACCAATCCGAGTACGCCGGCCATCAGCAGGAAGTAGTAGGTGATCTGCACGTGGTTGGCGTACATCTGCAGGCTCATGAACAGGGCGGTCAAGGTGCCTCCGAGCAGGTATTTTCCGCGGAAGGTCAACAGTATGCCGGCGATCGTGGGCGCCATATAAGCCAGGGCGATCACCTTGGTCGAGTGGCCGGCCAGTACGAGGTCCATAAAATGTGTGGAAAGCCCGAACCCGACGGCGCCCGCCACCGCTATACGCCAGTCGACCCGCAACACGATCAACAGGAAGTATACGCCCGCCATCATCAGGAGGATGCCGGTATGCGGGGGCGACATAGTGTTCCCCAGCAGGAACGCCTTGAACACATACTGGAGCACGTTGCCGGTCTGGTACAGGATCTGGTAGGCCGGCATGCCGGCAAACATGGAATTCGTCCAGAGCGGATACTCGCCCGTTTGCGCCTCCACCTTTCGCATTTCGGCCTGCATGCCGAGGGCCTGAATGTTGTCGGACTGTTGTAGTACCTTTCCTTCGAAGACGGCGGGGCTGAAATAGATGAAGGAGACCGCCATCAGGATCAGGTAAGCGATCAGGTGGGGGAGGAGTTTCTTGACCGTTGGGTTCATGAAGGTAGATGAAAGATGAAAGATGATAGACGAAAGACGAGCGGGCTGGCCGCGGGAGGTGAAGGTACGCAATTTTGAAAACTTTCCCCTAGCTTTGCGGCCGATGAAGGCGCAGCTTCCCACGGTATCGGTGATCACAGTCGTGTACAATGCGCGCGATCTGATCGAGGGCACGATCGATAGTGTGCTGGCCCAAACGTACCCCCATTTGGAGTACGTGATCGTCGACGGCGCCTCGACCGACGGCACGCTCGAACTGATCGGCCGCTATGCCGATCGCATCGACCGTTTGGTGAGCGAACCCGATCGCGGCCTGTACGATGCCATGAACAAAGGCCTGGAGCAGGCCACCGGCGATTTCGTCTGGTACATCAATGCAGGCGACCGCATTTTCGCCCCCGACACCCTCGAACGGGTCGTGGAGCATTACCGCCCGGAAGTCGACGTACTGTATGGCGAGGTCATGCTGGTCGACGACCAGCGCCGGCAACTGGGTACCCGCAGCGAACTCACCGTGCAGAAGTTGCCGGCTCGCTTGAGCTGGCGAAGCCTGCGGCGCGGCATGGTCGTCTGCCACCAGGGTTTCTTGGCCCGCCGCGATCTTGCCCCGCCCTACCGTCTCGACAATCTCACCGCCGACATCGAGTGGGTGATCCGGATCCTGCAGCGCAGTCGCGGCAACGTACACACGCAGCTCACCCTGGCCGAGTATCTGCAGGGAGGGCTTTCCAAGAAAAAACACCGGCAATTCATGCGCGACCGCTATGCCGTGCTGCGCAAATACTACGGCTTCCTGCCGAATCTGCTGAATCACCTGCTGATCGTCGGGCGGGCTGCCTGGTGGCGGATCGTGCGAATGGGGAAGGACAGGTACTAGAGCGGTAGAAAGAGGAAAGTAGAAAGAGGAAAGACGAGATCGGGGGTTGAGTCGGGCATCAGAAGAAATCGACGTCGACGTAATAGGGATAGCGCATCAGGTATTCGATGGCCTTGTCGATCGGATGGCCGTCGTAGACCACCCGGTACAGCATTTCGGTGATGGGCACCTGCAGCTTGTAATACTCGGCCAGGCGGCGGGTCAGGGCGATCGTACGCACCCCTTCGGCCAATTCGGGCATGGTGGCCTTGATGGTCTCGGGGTCTTCGCCTCGGCCCAATCGCATGCCGAAGGTGTAATTGCGGCTGTTGGTGCTGGTTGCCGTACATACCAGATCGCCGATACCGGCGGTGCCGACGAAGGCCTGCGGCGAAGCGCCCATGGCCCGGCCGAAACGGATCATTTCCATGAGGCCGCGCGTGATGAGCAGGGCCTGGATATTCTTGCCCATGCCCAATCCGCCAAGGATGCCCGAGCCGATGGCGATGGCGTTCTTAAGGGCTCCGGCCAGCTCGGCGCCCAGCAGTTCGTAGGTGCCGAACACCTGAAAGTGGCGGCTGGTGAGCGCCTGTTTGCCGCTTTCGATCACCTCCTTGAAGCGACTGGCAATGACGGTAGCGGTGGGTTGGCCGTCCATGATCTCGCGGGCCAGATTCGGTCCGGACAGGCAGCCGACGCGCACGACCACCGTTTCCTCCAGGATCACCTGGCTCATGGTGTGCACGTGTTCCGGCGTAAAGGGGGCGTCTTCCAACTCGTGCTCCGGGCGTTGCAGGTCGAACCCCTTCGTGCCGTGAATGAGCAGGTGATAGGGGCGTAGGAAGGGACTGAAGTCGCGCATCAATTGGCGGAAGTTGTCGGAAGGAACGACCGGGAAGATGAGGCGACAGCCCTCGGCCACCTCCTGCAGGTCGGCCGTCGCGCGAATGCGGGGCGATAGTTCGACCCCCTGGTGGTGGTGCGTGAGATTGATGTTCTCGACCTGCTCTTCATTGCGGCTGTACAGCAGCACATCCGTGTTATACGCCAGTAAATTGGAGATTGCCGTGCCGAAACTACCGGCTCCGATAACGCCGACGGTCGGGCTGGATATGGGGCGATCTGCCATGAGAAGTCTGATTTTAGGCCTTTCCGATATGCTCAACAAGAGTGGTCCGGGAATTCCTCGTGAGAACGGTCGATTGTCGTTTGAGTATAAACCGATCGATAAGCGGTTTGGGGTTCTGCAAACCGCTCTGGTATCGCTATAAATGTAAGCTTTACCGCAAAAAAAGAACAACTTTAGGGAAACGATTTGTTTTTTAATTGGCAACTTAGCACTGCCATACCAACGCTACACCTCTCTGCGCCATGAAGAAGCTCACATTGCTCTTTTGCTTGATGGTCCACCTGGGGCTGACGGCTCAACCGGCCTTCCAGCCCCTGCAGCCGGTCGACGGTCCCGGCGGATCGGATTACCGGCATCTCGACGTTCGCTTCCGCGACTTTGCCGCCAGCCCGGAAGGCTACTGGCTCTTCGAACCGGCCATGCCGACGCCGGATACCGCACCGGTCGTCGTCTTCCTGCACGGATATGGCGGCTATAACCCCATGATCTATGGTAAGTGGATCCGCCACCTGGTGCGCAAGGGCAACATCGTCATTTTCCCGCGCTACCAGCAATCGCTTTTCAAGCCCTCGACCAAAGAATTTGCCGCACTGGCGGCCCAGGGCATCCGCGATGCCCTGCTGCGGCTGCAAGAAGAAGGCGAGATCGTACCGGTCGTCGACCAATTGGCCATCGCCGCACATTCGTACGGAGGGGTAATCGCCGCCGATCTGGCGATCAGTTTTCAGGAGAAGGGGATCCCACAGCCCAAGGCCATGTTGTTGTGTTCGCCGGGCGCCAGCTACTTGAAAGGAGGGATACTCGACAGTTACACCGACATGCCGTCAGACGTCGATCTGCTCATCGTCGTGAGCGAGAAAGACCATGTGGTCGGCGACAAGTTCGGAAAAAGGCTTTATCGCGAAGCCGCACAAGTGCAGCGCCGAAACCTGCTGCGACAATTCCGCGACAAACACGGCTATCCGAAGATGAAGGCCGACCATAATCAATCCTATTGCCTCGATCGGGCCTTCGATGCCGGTATCCGCAACTATACCTCTCGCCGCGCCCTTCGCATTTCCACGCTCGACGTCGTCGATTATTTCGGCTACTGGAAACTCTTCGATGCCCTCCTGGCCTGCACCCGCTCCGGCGAATATTGCGAATTCTGCTTCGGCGATACGGCCCAACAGCGCGATCTGGGGAATTGGAGCGACGGACAGCCCGTTCAGAAACTGGAGGTTACGAGCCCCATACCCGCCCGACAGTTGGATGGGCAGTAGGAATGGGAAGGGGGCAGAGGTTGCAGGGGCGCTTCGCGGGGCGAGGGCGCAAAGGAACCCGGCCGGAGGCTCCCAAGGATCCAAGGACCATTGGACCGCCGGACCCAACCCCCCAATTAACCAACCCCCCAATAACCCAATAACCCAATCCCCCAATTAACCCAATCCCCCAATTGACCAATCAACCAATCAACCAACCGTGGCTAAGAAAACGAACAAGGATATCAGCGGACCCTGGCAGGGCGATCTCCCGGCCGGCCGATTGCCCGGCGGCAAGAACTACCTGCTGACCATCGCGATCGATGCCTACCGGCATTGCCCGCCGCTCTACAACTCGGTGGCCGATGCGCAGGCATTGGTCCGGGTACTGAACGAGCGGTACGACTTCGAGGCGGCCAATACGATCACCCTCTTTAACGAAGCCGCCACCGAGGGCAACATGCTGCATACCCTGCGCGATCTGGTGCGTACCCTGACGCCGGCCGACAACCTCGTCCTGTTCTTCAGCGGGCATGGCGAATTCGACGAGGTGCTCGAGGAGGGCTACTGGATCCCGGTCGATGCCCGCCGCGGGGCGCCGGAAGACTATCTGCCCAACAGCAAGATCCGCACGATCCTCAACGCGATCAAGGCCCACCACATCTTCCTCATTGCCGACTCCTGCTTTTCCGGAAGCCTGTTCGCCCAGTACAAGCAAGTCGGCGTCGACCGCCTGGAGGCTTTTCCCTCGCGCTGGGGACTCAGTTCCGGCCGCAACGAGATCGTCGAAGACGGGCAGCCGGGCCGCCACAGTCCGTTTGCCGACAGCCTCCTTTTCCATCTGCGGGAGAACCGGGAAGCGCTCGGTGTTGGCGCTCTCTGCCAGGCAGTGATGGAGGAAGTTTCGGCCAATTCTTCCCAGACGCCGCTCGGTGAACCCCTCCGGGTCGAAGGGCATCGCGGCGGACAATTCTTCTTTCACCTTCGAGCGAGCGAACAACCGATGGTCGTGGGCGCCGGCGAAAGCGGATCGCGGCAGGGCAGCATCCTGTATAACATCCCCGACCGGATGGAATTGGGGCGCGACACGCGCTGTGAAGTGCGGATCGCTTTCGACCGCTCCGCCCTGCTGGTCACCCTCGAAGAGCAGGAACAGGCGACGATCAAAGACATTCGCATTTCCGAACTAATGGAAGTCGACCTGCTCGACCCGTCCGACGGGCCCGATCGCCCCTTTGCCGTACGGGCGATCACGTCCAGGGAACAGTTTCTCGACCCGAAGGAATATACGCAGTGGATCTTCTATGTGAAGGCGCTGCGGGAGGGAACTTTCCCGCTGCTACTGAAGGTGACGGTGGTAGAGGTGTTGCTCGGCAAGGAGCGCAAACGCGAGATCGTCCTGGAAGAAACCGTTACAGTGATCGCTGCGCTCGAGGAGGAGATGGCGGCCGGCGGCTACAGGCAAACGGGGGTACAGTTCACCCTCGGCCGATCCTTGCCCGGCATTCCGGCGCAGATAGAACAAACCCAGCCAGCCCGACGCATCGGCAGAAACTTGCCGTTGGGGCTGATCGCCGCCCTCGCGCTGCTGTTGGTGGCCGTCTTTGCCTTGCCCGACCTGCTGCAGGAGCCGTCTGATCACCCCTCAGCCCTGGTGCGTGAGAAGGTGGATTCGGCGACGCCTGCCGGGCGGCTGATCCTCGAATACCAGACCCTGGCAGAGGCGGCCCTGGCCGAGGAACCCGTGAACTGGACCAAGGCCGAATTCTATTACGAGAAGGCCCTTAGCGTGGCGCAAGACAACGGATTCGTTACGGCCGAGCTGCAAGAAAGGCTGGCGGCCGTGAGCGCCCGTCCGGATACGAGCGAGACCGAAGGGCAGATCGCCGAGAATGTCGAGATCAAATCGACCGATCCCAGACAGGAAGGGGGCGCTCAGGCTGATACTCTGAGCGCCGAGTTGCGTGCCTGGCAGGGCGCCCGACGTCAAAACACCGCCGTAGCCTATCGGGATTTCCTAGAAGAGTTTCCGGAGAGCCGCTATCGCTCGCTGGCCGAGCGCGAGATCCGGCGCCTGGATCAGGTGAGCGTGCTGGAGCCGGAGAAAGAGGAAGATGCGCTGCCGGATCAGCAGATCAAGGGGCCGGCGACGGCC
>JAGQXA010000930.1 GCA_020436865.1 Saprospiraceae bacterium
ACCCGCTGCAAACTGTCGATCAACACCCGGAGTTGATCTTCCTTCGAAGCGATGTTGGCCTCGTAAGTGCGCAAGAGTTTGGCCTGACTCTCCTTGACCAGTTTTTGACCGACCGAGTCGATCCGCTCGCGCGCGGCATTCGCCATTTCGGCGGCCAGCACTTTGTCTTGATCTTCCACCGACAGCTGCACGGCATCGTACTTGGTCTTCTTGACCTCGTATAGTTTACTCAGTTTTTCCTGCACTTTGTAGGGCGCCTTCCAATCGGTCGTATCGATCTCGTAGTGCTCGTACAGATTGAAACGCTGGATGAGATATTCGGCCAATTCGCTGGATTCGGCGATCGTCAGTACGCGATCGACGTCCTCGTCTTCGCCGTAGTATTCCATGGCTTCGCTAGCCTCCCCGAAAATGGCTTCCGGAGAAGCCAGGTCAGGACTGGCCGCGTAGAAAATGGTGGTCGCCTGATAGTAGACCGGAATGACCAATACAATGATCGCGCTACCGACCGCGGCCACCAGCGTCGCGATCAAGATTGGGCGCTTCCATTTGAAGAGGGTCTGCAATACGCCTAATAAGCTGTCTTTCTGCTCCATGTGGGTCGATTATTGCGCAAAAGTAGGAAATTCCCCCAATTAGCCCTTAGGCTTGCCGCAAAATGGCAGACCACTTTCGGGGGGCGAGCAAGCGCCAGGCAAAACTCAGGCCGATAGCGCCGAGGCTCATCATCAGCAAGCGGATCGGCCAAAGTACCGCACTCCATTCCCGCAGAGCCCATCCAAGCAGGATCACGCTGCCGGCAAACCCCAGGATGCGCAGCCAGATCCTTTTTTCTCCCGGTAGCTGTAAGATGCGGTGTGCCAATGCCATTTGACTGAAGAGTGCAAAGAACTGGGTGATCACCGTGGCGATCGCCGCGCCCGTCGCCTGCTGTTGCGGGATCAGCCACCAATTCAGCCCGATGTTCAGCAGAATGCTGAACAGGAAGATCAGGTTCATCCTGCGCAGATTGCCATTGGCAGTCAGGAGGGTTCCGTAAACATAGGTGCCGCTCACCGCTACAAAAGCCAGCATCAGCCATCCCAGCACTTCCCCCCAATACCGGTCGGCATCGGTGTACAGTAAGACCATGATCTCTTCCTGAAAGAACCAGCACAAGGCGCTCAGACTCAACGAGCCGGCCAGGATCATCTGAAAGCTCATTTGCACGAGTGAACGAACGCTCTGCCCTTCTTTGAGCAGCCGGGCGAACATGGGCAGCAGCAATCCGGCTAGCAAGAACCCTACCATGTTGCTGGCATCCAACAGGCGGTAGGCAGAAGCATAGACCCCGGCCTGATGCTCTCCTCCGGGTAGGAGTCGTTCGATCATGACGGCATCGATGCGGGTGTAGACCGTCATCAGCAGGATCACGAGGGCATACGGATAGCTTTCCTTTACCAGATGTAGCAGGAACAGGGGGCGAAAACGAAACCGCCAAGGCCCCAAATGGGGTCGAAGCAACAGAAAGGCGATGAGCGCCGTCAGCCCTAAGGCCGCCACTTGCGCATAAGCGAGCCACTCAATGCGAAAATCGCCTGTATAGCCCCACAGCAACCACCCGCAGATCAGGATCAGCAGCAATTTATCGAGGGCCGACAAAAGACTATCGGTGCGGTAGTAGCCCAGGCCCGACAGGTTCGAGCGCAGGTAGTACAGCAACGAGCTGAGGATCTGCACCCCGGCCAGCGGCAACATCAGCCAGTACACGCGCGCACCGTATCCGGCCAGCCAGCCCAGGAACAACACCAATGCCATATAGGCGACGCCGAGCAATAGCTTGAATGCCAGAATGTTTGGAAAGTACTTTCCCACCAACTGCCGGTGGCGTGAAATATTGCGGTTGTTGTAGTTCTGAATGCCGAAATCGTTGACGATCTGCAACAGAAAGGTGAAGTTGAACAAGGCGAAATACAAGCCGTAAGAGGCCGCTCCGACCTCATTCTGGATGGTCCGGTCGATGCCGAACAGGTAAAAGGGCTTGACCAACACATTGGCCGTCAGCAAAATGGCCGTATTGATGAGAAACTCCCGGTTCATCGTCCGATGTGCACCAACAACACGGAAATATCGGCCGGCGACACGCCGCTGATCCGGCTGGCCTGACCGATCGTACGCGGCCGCAAGCGGGAGAGCTTTTCACGGGCCTCCTTGGAAAGCGCGGTCAGTTGCCGGTAATCGAAGCTGTCGCTCAAACGCAT
>JAGQXA010000931.1 GCA_020436865.1 Saprospiraceae bacterium
AAATGGATCTCCACCAGCTTGAAGAAGTTGGTGCGGCGGGTGGGCAAGGTGTTGATCTTCAGGTCGGGGGTCACCTCGTGTTTTTCCAGATCGTCGGCCGACAACTGATCGATCAGGTGCAGCAACTGCACGCGCAATTTGTCGAGTCCGATCTCGATCTGCTCATAGGGCAGCGTATTCGCCATCGAGAGCTGCATCAGATCGTTGTACTTGCTTTTCAGCAAAATGAGGGAATTCCGGTTCGGGGCGGAAGGGTCCAGCACTTCCTCTACGCCTTCGACCCCGAAGTTCAGGCCTTTGGCTACTCGCTCTTTTAGTTCCGTTTTGATCTTGTCGACATCCATCGGTTTCTATTTTACGATCACTTTGTGCACTTCCCGGAAGAAGCGCCCGTTGATTTCCATCCAGTATAGCCCTCCCGGCAGGTCGCCGACCTGGATCGGGTATTGCATGCTCAATGGCTCGAAGAAATAGGACCAGACGCGCAGCAAGCGACCGGTTGCATCGAACAACCGGATCTGCCCGCTTTCAATCCTGTCGAACCCTATTTCCAGAATGATCTCCTCATCGGCCGGCAAGGGAAACAGGGCAACCATCGGTCGATCCTCCGGTTCATCGACCAGGCTGGTATCCGAATCGGGGTACAGCTGCCTCTGCGGCACGATCGTTTTCGGCAGCGTCTGACTGCTCCAGAAGAGTTGCACGATCGCTCCTCCGCCATTTTCAAAGAATTCTACCCGGATCGGATAACGATCTCCTCCTTTGAGGAAGATCGAGCCCGTGGTTTCGGTCGGAGCCTGCGGCGCCCATTGATCGATGATCAGGATGTCGTCGACCCACAATCTGGAGCCGTCGTCCGAATTGAGGTGAAAGGTCACCTCTTCGGAAAAGAGCGGCTGCACATCGCCGGTCCAGCGCACCGAATAGAAATCTTCGCCGAAGAGATCTTCATCGGCCGAGCTGTTGCCCCAGTTGAAGTTGACCACCGAATCGACCCGCACCAGGAGGGGAGGATCGACAAAGTCGTGTGTATCGCCGTCGTAGTACTGCCCGAGCAGGCCGGTGCCGTTCCCGAGCGTCGTTCCGACATAGATCGCCTCCAGTTCGAGGTCTTGCTCCGGCGCCAGGAAGGTTCGCTGCGGATCGGTGCTGCCGTTATCGGCCCATTCCTGGAACAGATAGAATTCGTTGCCGATCACCTGCGACTGCGGCAGGTCGATCTGGCGCTGGATGTTCACCACGCTTTCGAAGATAAAGGGCGTTTCGTCGGTCGTGCCGTCGACGTTGGCGACGATGCCGGCCGGCTGGGAAAACAGCGTGATGTCGATCTTCTCCGGAAAAATGTCGCGGAAGACGGTCTTTTTCAGCCCTTCACTATCTTCCGCGGTCAGGTAGATGCGATACCATACGTCGGCCGCCGTTTCCCCGATCGTGCCGATGGCAAAGGCTCCTTCGTCGATCCCGCTGGTCGGCGCCAGGGCGGGGTGGGTATGCAGGTCGTGGTGGAAAATGATCCGCCAGGTCAGGCTGGCGGCATCCAGATCGCCGTCTTCCGCGTCGGTGGCCGTGCCGCTGAACGACAGCATATCGCCGCCCCGGTACAGCTCGCCCGCCAAGGGTGTCAGGATGACCGGTTCCGGCCGGGTGTTGGTCGTCACGCTGAGCACGGCCTCTTCGCTGAAGGCTTCGCCCAGGGCGTTGGTGACCCTGCAACGGAAAACGCTCCCGTCGTCGGAAAGCGATACGCCCGGCACAACCAGCGTCGGCTCGTCGGCGCCGGGGATATCGATGCCTCCTTTTTGCCACTGGTAGGCGAGCGGATCGGCGCCGAGTGCGGCCACTTCGAAAAAGGCGTCTTCGCCGATGGGCAGCAGGAGGTCGTCGGGATTTTCGGAAACGAAGGGCGCATCGCTACCCGTGTA
>JAGQXA010000215.1 GCA_020436865.1 Saprospiraceae bacterium
GACCGCCTTCACATTATCCACTTGCGGAGCGGGCAGGGTAATGGCCGGCGGTTGTTCGACGCTGTCGGGATCGAACAACTGCAGCGAGATGCGCGCTTCTCCTTCCCCCGGCTCCTTTAACTGCAGCGAGCGGGTCGAGCGAAAAGAGACGCCTTTCTCGTCGGGTCGCAACGGCAAGGGAGGGTCCTCCCGGATTTCTTCGACGAAGGTCTCTCCCTCCAGCTTGTATTGATAGGACGGAGGCTCTGCTTCCCCCTCCCGCTTGCGGGCGATGAGGTGATAGCGCCAGACCGTGGACCGGTTCTGAAAGGAAAGTTCGTATTCGACCGGACGCAGGGCCGGCGGCTCGCCATCGCTCAGGAAAGGACGTTCTCCGAGTTCGTTGCCGTGCAGCCAAAGCTCGAGCAGACCGAATTCGGCCTCCAGCATGCCCGGCTCGCCGACCAGAAAAAAAGGGCCTCGTTGCTCGCCGATGCGCATGCGGTACTTGCCCGCGCCCACCTGGCTCAGATCGATGGGGCCGATCTCCCACTTCTCTTCTTCCGCATCCCAAAGCAGCGGCCATTGCGCAACCGATTGCCCGGTTTCGTCTTCCAGCCCGGCCCAGTGCGGATTGTCTTCCTCGTCGGCAGGTTCTTCCGGCGGCGGGTAGGCAGCCAGCAGCGGTTGCAGCGGCGGCAGCGCGCGACCGAGCAGGTCGCCGTCGCCGACGAATTCGGGAGGGACCGGATCTTGCTCCTTAGCAGCCGGCAATCCGTTGAAATACAGAGCTTTGGATCCGATCGGCGCCTTCCAGTTACTGAAGAAGAACCGTTGTTGGGTCAGGTCGACAAAGGGGATATCGGTAAAGAGGAAGAAATCGCTTCGAGTCAGCCGAAGGAAGAAGACGAGTTTGAGTGGTTGCCCCTGAAGGGCAGCGAGCAGGCTGGGTTCGGCATTGTCGTTCGTTCCGTAATACAGTTCGGTCAGCCCGTCCTGGCCCCGGCGGAGCTTCAGGTCGAGCCTACTCATGATCCCACGGGTCGAGGCGGAAGGAATGAACTCGATGTCATTCGTCACTTTCCGCCTGTAGAACAAGTGTTTTAGGTGGATCTGACAGATAAGATGAAATGATCTCAGCATTTCCCTTCTTGTGTTTTCCTGTATTCTGCTGTGTCGGCGGCAAGGCGATCGCCTGACCGACCGATCGGAACATACTATTATCCAACTTTCGGGTTGCTCTCGACGGCGGTGATCTCGCGCAATTCTTCGAGGATCAGGTCTTCGGAGATCGAGACCATCCGAAACTTGTAGATGACGGAAGGCAGGTGTTTACTGCCGACTGCCGTCCAGAAATTACTCAACTCCCGCATATCCAGGTTGACCAGTTCCATGGTGATCCGTTCGATACCGGTCGGCAATCCGGGAGTATTTTGCGGGGTGAAGATCTGCTTACCCTGAAAATACGCGATCACGGAAGAAAGAGCCCCCAAGGCGTTGAAGTAGTTGCCGGCTCTGAAGTTTGCCGAGATCAGCACGTAGAGGTTCAGATTGATCGGCGGGTTGGTCCGCACCGAATGATCCGCAGGGCGTACGTTCAGGCTGACCCGTTCCTGCTCGACATTGATCAGGGTGCAGATCACTTTGTCAAAGGCATCTTCATTTACGGTACCATCCAGGTTCATCAACTCGGACAAGAGCACCAACGGCTGGGTCTGGTCGACGCCGATCGGCAGTCGCCGCTTCAAAAAGCCGTCCAGCTCATCCTTGATCGCCTTGAGCACATTGTGGATCATACGTACGCGAATTGACAGATCAGTTCACGGAAAAGGAACTATACACACTAAACCATTCTCGGCTATTGTTCGGGCAGTAGGCCAATCGACCTATTCTGGAATACGGTACCAGAAGAAAGGAAAAGCAAAACGGAGCATTTCAATTTAGTTCAAGGGTTCGTAGGCGTTTTGCTAATCGGGATCGCTTAGCCAGAGGCGATGGTTTTGATCGCAGCCACCACCATCCGTATCAGGTAGACCCCAATAAAATTAAAAATATATGCGACAACGAACAACTCATTGATGAATATTTTTTCAGAATTCGAGAAAGAGTCGCGGGCGGCGACAATATTCATGGCGCCCAAAAACAGGTAGGCCAGCGGGAAGGCCAGGACGATGGTGGCGAGTAGCCAAAGAAATTCACGGGCAATGGTTTTCTTCATGTTCGGGCAGGATTTTATACCGGGGCCAGGGCCTAGGGGGTTCGTTCACGCTTTCGTTCGAACAGCCGAACGGCCAGCATCGTCAGCGCACCGCCAAGCCCCAAACCCAACACGAATAGGATGGCCTTTCGAACGGAGGTATTGCTGGCGAACAGACCGTCGGCTTCGCTCGAGCCGGCGACGAACACGGCGATGATCAAGGTGAAGCCCCCGATGATATATAACAGGCGCAGCGTCTTGTTCGTGAAAAATACTTCCCGCACCCGCCAGTCGAAGAGGGCGGCCACAAAACCGATCGCGAGAAAACCCAGCAGGAAGATCCCGGCCACGACCAGCACCAGCTTGTACTTGACCAGCAGCTCGATCACGCTGAGCCGAGTGCCGCCCGGGTGTTGGTATTTCCCGATGTTGGCGGTCGTAAAGACCGAATCGATCAGCGACCAGAGTTCGAGATGTTTGTTGTCGTATCCCAGGGCCCAGATCCCGACCCCACCGAGGTCTTGCGCCACCGCCCAGGAAAACTTCTTGCGCAGCGTCAGCGTGTCGTCAAACCAGTACTTCGTAAAGGCATAGACCGTATCGAAGGGCAAGGCCGTCAATCCTACGACGGTGTCTTCTTCGACGTAGTAGGCGCTCCAGCCAACGGTATCGTATGCGATGGCCTCGGGAATGAAGGCCTTGGCTTTGGCATCGCGATAGGTGAGATGCCGTTCGAAAAGGCTGCTCTTCGATTTCGGATCGTCGTCCATCGCCTTCCACACACCGCCGTAGTAGGGCAAACCCAATATCAGCTTCTTGCGATCGAGGCCGTCTTCCAGGTA
>JAGQXA010000932.1 GCA_020436865.1 Saprospiraceae bacterium
CTCTTCCTGCAGAAGGAGACCTTCTTCCGCTTCAACCGGTTCTACCTGCTGGCCGTTCTGGCGATCAGCTTGTTCATTCCGGTGGCGCAATTCCCCTGGTCGTCTCCGCTCGAAGGCTATCAGTTTACGGCCCAACTGCCGGTGGTCACGGTCCTTAACGGACCGGCGCCGGTGATCCCACCGGAAACGGTAGATATGTCCAAGGCCGGAGTAAACTGGCTGAACTGGATCTGGCTGGCCGGCATCGCACTCATGCTCGGACGCATTCTTTGGGGATTGCGACAGATCGCACGCCTTTATGCCAAAGGCGAGATCACCCGGCAAGACAACTATTGGATCGTTCGCACGCCTGAACAGCACCTGCCCTTTTCCTTTTTCCGATTGCTCTTCTGGAGCCGTCATCTGTCGCTGAGCGGCCCCGACGCCCGGAAGATCCAGCAACACGAGGAGGCCCACATTGTTCAGGGGCACTACTTCGACCTGATCTTCCTGGAGATCCTGGGGACGGTCTTTTGGTTTCATCCCCTGGTTTACCTGTACAAGCGATCCCTGCGCGACCTACACGAATACCTTGCCGACGACTACGTCTTGCAGACCACCCCGGCCTTACAATACGGCCATCTGTTGCTGCGCCAGGCACAGCCCGGCCTTGAGCTGGCTCTGACGAGCGACTTTTTTCCAACACAACTAAAAAAACGCATACAAATGATGACCAAGCATAGATCCTCCGACAAAGCTGTTCTGAAGTACCTCTTCGCCGTTCCTGTAGTCGGCCTGCTGGTGCTCCTGTTCTCCGCCAAGCCCATCTTCGCCCAATTGGAAGGAGGGCCGATGGCGACCATGGACCCGTACGAACAATCGCCGGCCCTGCAGGTCCTGGATCCCATCTCCGAACCTGATGTCATGCCTCGTTTCCCCGGCTGTGAGGAAGTGGCCGACCCGCAGGAACGCAAACTCTGCGCTCAGAAACACCTCTTCCAGTTCATCTTCAGCCACATCAAGTACCCAAAGGAAGCTTTCGAACGGAACATTGAAGGTACCGCCGTGGTCGAGTTCATCGTAGCCGCCGACGGCTCGATCCGGAATGCCACCCTGCTCAAGGACCCTGGATACGGCACCGGCGAAGAAGCCCTGCGCACTGTCAACGAAATGCCGCGCTGGATACCCGGCACCAAAGACGACAAGCCGGTCGATGTGAAGATGACGCTGCCGATCCGCTTTGAAATGCCGGCCAAAAAGCTCGGCAAGACGGATGAATTCGACCGCTTCCCGGCCTTCCCCGGCTGCGACGCACAGGAATTGAGCGACGAAGCCCTGGCGAAGTGTTCGATCAATGGGCTCATGGGTTACGCAGGAAAGAACCTGAGCTATCCCAAAGAGGCCGAAGCGGCCGGGATCGAAGGTCCGGTCGTAGTCAAGTTCGTGATCGGCGCCGACGGGAAGGTCAAGAATTCAGAGATCGTCAAGTCGATGGGCGAGAGCCTGGATCAGGAAGTATTGCGCCTGATCGGCAGCTTGCCTACGATGACTCCCGGCCAGAAAGACGGCAAGGCGGTCGACGTCGAACTCACGCTGCCCATCAAGTTCCAGTTGAGCGACGACGATCGCCAGAAAGCCGGCAAGGCGCCGGTCAAAGCCGACCTCCTGCTGCCGGTCGAGAACTTCCGGGCCTACCCCAATCCGACCGATACCCAGATCCAGCTGGAAGGCCAGCTCACGGCCGGCCCGACCTCTATCCGGATCATGGACCTGGCCGGAAAGGTGGTCTACAATACCCAGCTGAATGAGTTCGACGGCCACTTGAACCTGCCGGTCGAACTTCAGGAAACGTTGAAAGGGGAGTACATTGTGAGCATCATGCAGGGAGGACGGATCTTCTCGCACAAGATCGTGCTGCGCTAGGAAAGCGGCTCAACAAAAACGGCGTCTAAGAAATGGAGTTTCCAAGAGAAACTCCATTTCTCATTTCACCCGCCGCATCCGCTCCAGATCGCGCTTCTGATCCTTCGCTTTGATGCTTTCCCGCTTGTCGTACGATTTCTTACCTTGGGCCAGGGCAATTTCCAGTTTGGCAAAACCGCGCTCCGAGAGGAACAAGCGCACCGGGATGATCGTAAACCCCCGCTCTTTCACCTTTCGCTCCAGCTTCCGCAACTCACTGCGTTTCAACAATAACTTCCGCGGCCTGCGCGGTTCGTGATTGGCATAAGTGCCGTAGTCGTACTCGCGGATGTACAAACTGCGCACGTACAATTCGCCTTCCTTGGTGAACGCGCAGTAGGCGTCGCTGAGGTTGGCATGCCCGCTACGGATCGACTTGATCTCCGTTCCTTGCAATACAATACCGGCCTCCAGCAATTCCAGAAATTGGTACTCGTAGGAGGCGCGGCGGTTGACAATTTCGATCGTCTTCTTTTTCTTCCCTTCCATGTCTTTGTTTTTCGGTCGCTACTTCAACTTTACCGCTGTGCCGTAGGCCAGGATCTCCGAACAGCCCTGCATCACGGCCGCCGTCGAAAAACGCACGTTGATGACGGCGTCGGCGCCGAGTTCCTCGGCGTCGGCGATCATCCGGTCGATGGCTTGTTCGCGAGCTTCCGCCATTAGCCGGGTGTATTCGCTGATCTCTCCGCCGACCAGATTTTTCAGTCCGGCAAAGATATCGCGGCCCAAATGCCGGGCACGCACCGTGCTACCCCGGGCGATATCGAGCACCTCGGCAATTTCGCGGCCGGGCACGCGGTCGATAGTGGTAATGAGCATGATCTTGGATTTAAGGCCGCGGGGCGCCGACCGGACTGCGGTCGCCCATCAGCTTGTCGTACAGAAAATTCGTCATTTTCGTATAGAGGTGCAAGCGAGTATTGCCGCCTCCGATGCCGTGGTTCCGGTTCGGGTAAAAATACGTGTCATATTGCTTGCCGGCGGCAATGAGCGCATTGGCCATTTCCGCCGTATGCTGAAAGTGTACGTTGTCGTCGCCCATGCCGTGTACCAACAGGTAATTTCCCCGCAGACGATCGGCAAAATTCACGGGCGAATTATCGCGATATCCGTCGGGATTTTCCGCATCGGTGCGCATGAAACGTTCGGTGTAGATCGTATCGTACCACTTCCAGTTGGTCACCGGCGCCACTGCAATGGCCGCCTTGAACACTTCGTTACCTTTCAGTAAACAGAGAGACGACATATACCCCCCATAGCTCCAGCCGAAAATGCCGATGCGATCGGCGTCAGTGTAAGGCAAACTCCCCAGATATTTGGCCGCCTCGATCTGGTCGATCGTCTCGTAGTGCCCCAATTGCAAGTAGGTCATCTTCTTGAACGCTTCTCCCCTGCCGCCGGTTCCCCGGTTATCGACGCAGGCGACGATGAAGCCCTCTTGCGCCAGCATCTGAAACCACCAGTAGTTCTGTCCGCGCCACTGGTCGACCACCTGCTGACTACCCGGTCCGCCATAGAGGAACATGAACACCGGATACTTCCGGGTGCTGTCGAAGTCAGGCGGCTTGATCGTATAACCGTTCAATTCGACATTCTCGCTGGTGGTAAAGGTAAAGAATTCGGCCGGCGAGACCTCAAAGTCGGATTGCAGTTGCACGAGCATGGAATTATCTTCAATGGTGCGCACCAATCCTCCGTTGCGGTCATACACCGCATACACGGCCGGCGAGTTGATCGTCGAATGCGTCTGCACATAGTAGTCGAAAGTACTGCTGAACTGGGCGCTATTCCAACCGGCATGATCGGATAGTACCAACTCGTTGGTTCCATCCAGATCGATCGCATATACATCCCGGCGCAACGGGCTTTCCTTGGCGGCCTGGAAGAAGATGCGTCCATTGGCCTCGTCGACCCCATAAAACTCCGTCACCTCCCATTCACCGGAAGTGAGCGGTTTTACCAGTTTCCCCTGCATATCGTACAGGTATATGTGGTTCCAGCCGCTCTGTTCGCTCGTCCAGACGAAATGCTTCCCATCGGCCAGGAAGGTCAGGTTGTCGTGAATGTCGATGTAGTATTCGTTCTGTTCGTGCAGCAGCAGATTGGTCTTGCCGGTCACAGCATCGGCCAGCAGGAGTTCCAGATCGTTCTGATGGCGGTTCATCCGGAACAAACACAGTTTGCCGGGCTCGTTCGTCCACTTGATCCGCGGGATGTACTGATCGTTCACCATCGGGCCCATATCGACATTTACGGTTCGGCCCTTGGTCAGGTGGTAGATGTGGATGGTGACGATGGCGTTGTCTTCGCCCACCTTTGGATATTTGAAAGTTTCGTATTCGGGATAGAGTTCTCCCCGGTAATTGGTCATCGTGAATTCCTTGACGCGGCTCTCGTCGAAGCGGTAGTAGGCGAGCTTGGCGCCATCGGGCGACCATTGAAAGCCGCTGGCAAAACTGAATTCCTCTTCATACACCCAGTCGGTCGCCCCGTTGATGATGTGGTTTTGCTTGCCGTCGGAGGTGACGCGCACGACCTTCCCGGACCGCAGGTCCTTGTAATACAAGTCATTCTCATACACGAAGGCCACTTTGTCGGCTTGCGGGTTGAAGGTCGCGTAGCGCACTTTTCCTTCCGGAAAAACGGCCGTCAGCTTCGCTCCGTCCCACACGTGGTAGCGGGCCCGGGTGGAGTGGCGATAGATGTATTCCGTTTCCGAACGGATCAGCAGTTTATGTTCGTCGTCGCTGAAGGCATAGCCTTGCATACGCCCATTGAACCCATCGGCCTGCCCGACAGACGAAGCGTCGAACAGCACCTGGGTCAGCACGCCGGTCGTCAGGTCGTACTGCGCCACGGAGTTGTTTTCCAGGCGGGTGTAGTGCTTGCCGTCTTTTTGAAAATTGAACCCGGGCACCGAATTCGGCGCGAAGGTGTAATCCTGCCAGATATTCTCCAGCGTGATCTTGGGTTGAGCCATGCCGGCCGTCAGCAAGCCGGCAAGCAGAAGGGTGACGATCGTTCTCGCTAGCATAAGTATTGATTTTGGAAGCTTTCTGTGGTACGACCTATACGGCCGCCTCTACATCTTTGACCAGCAACTTCTGCCGCTCCGGTCCGGTAGACACCATGGTGACCGGGGTTTGCAATTGCTGCTCCATCGCTTTCAGATAGGCGCTGCAGGCCTCGGGTAATTCCTGGAACTCGGTGATGCCGTCGAGCGACTGCATCCAGCCGGCGTGTCGTTCGAAGACGGGCTCGACCGACACCTCGCATAGATCGTACGGCAGCTGGTCGGTCTGCTGCCCGTCGTAGCGATACTTCGTAGCCACCTGGATCTCTTCGAAGTGGTTGAGCACGTCGATCTTGGTGACCACCAACTGGGTGACGCCGTTGAGCATAATGGTATAGTGCAGTTGCGGCAGATCGAGCCAGCCGCAGCGACGGGGCCGGCCGGTGGTGGCGCCGAACTCCCCTCCTTCGGCCCGAAGCCGCTCGCCGGTAGCGTCGTGCAACTCGGTCGGGAAAGGGCCGGAGCCCACGCGGGTCGTATAGGCCTTGGTAATGCCGATCACTTCGCCGATCCGGCCGGGCGCCACGCCGAGGCCGTTACAGACGCCGGCGGTCACCGTATTCGACGAGGTGACGAAGGGATAGGTACCGAAGTCGATATCGAGCATCGAACCCTGCGCGCCTTCGGCCAGCACGCGCTTGCCCTGATCCAGAGCCTGGTTGATGTAGTATTCGCTATTGACCTGCGGCAGCCGGCGCAGGGTATCGAGACTGGCGAACCACTTTTCCTCTTCCTCCTGAAGGTGGAAGTCGATCGGCGGATACATCTTGAGCAAGCCCAGGTGTTTGCTGCAGAGGCTGCGGTATTTTTCCTCGAAATTCGGCAGCAGGATATCGCCCACCCGGATGCCGTTTCGGCCGGTCTTGTCCATATAGGTCGGCCCGATGCCCTTCAGGGTGGAACCGATCTTCTCGACGCCTTTGGCCGCTTCGGCGGCGGCGTCGAGGTAGCGATGCGTCGGCAGGATGAGGTGTGCCTTCTTGGCGATGAACAGGCGTTGGCTGTAATTGATCCCGAGCGCCTCCAGCTGATCGAGTTCCTTTTTCAGGGTAATGGGGTCGACGACCACGCCATTGCCGATCAGATTGATCAGGCCGTCGCGAAAGATCCCGGAAGGCACGGTATGCAAGACGAATTTCTGCCCGTCGAACTTGAGCGTATGTCCGGCGTTCGGACCGCCCTGAAAGCGGGCCACGAGATCATATTGCTCGGCCAGGTAATCTACGATCTTCCCCTTTCCCTCGTCGCCCCACTGCAGGCCCAGAATTACGTCGATATTCATTGGTTTGTTGTTTTGCCAAAGCCGGAACGCTCGGTATCGCTTCGGACAGACGCCGTGCCGGGAATGATAAGAACCTAACGGGGTCGCGACCCCGTTAGGTTCTTATCCGAAAGCGGTCAAAAGAATTCTCATTTGCTTTAGCGCTGGTGAAATGCGCATACGCGCCGGGCAAAGCCTCACAAATTTAGCAATAATTGAAGGCATTCCCACATCCGCGTCTAAAATTTCCGCTGTGGAGAAAGCTCAGGCCGAAGGTTTGGA
>JAGQXA010000216.1 GCA_020436865.1 Saprospiraceae bacterium
AAGATCGTCTGCGTGGTTGGCATGAGCCACTACAACGAGGTGTCGGCTACTGATTTCACGGTCGAAGCCGATCTGCAGGGCATTTCGCCCCGTTCGGAGAACAATACCGTTCCCCTCCAACTGACCCGGCAGCCGGCCGCCGCCCGGAGCGTGCGTTTCGTTCCAGCTTCGGTGGAGTTCTTTTTTCAACTGCCGGAGGTCTCCGGCGATCGGGGTGGCTAGCATGCTGCCCTAGTCCAGCCATTCGCTGCGCAGGGTCACGGTCAGTTTGTCGTAGCTCTGCAGCCGGTGCTCGAGGTAGAGCCGCTTGGGCAATTCGTAGGCAAAGAAATACTGCAGACAGATCATTTTCCCCTGGTAGAAATTCCGATCCGGCCCGGCTTCGCTCGCTTGCAGGGCCTGCTGCGCCACGACCCCTTGTTGCAACCATTGCCAACCGACCGTTGTCAGTCCGAAAAGTTCGAGATAGAGGGTCGCGTCCGCCAGAAAGTACTCCGGCGGTCGTTCGCTGGCCTGTTTGAGCAGGTGCAGGGTGGTCTGATGCAGGCTGCGGGCCGCTTCCTCCAGCGTATCGGCGTAAGAGATCAGCTCTTCGAATTGCCGTGCCCTGGCTGCCGTTTCCCGGATCTCCTGCAGGAACAACTTGACGGCCTGCCCTTTTTCCATCATCACTTTACGTCCCAGCAGATCGAGGCCGTGGATGGTGGTCGTGCCCTCGTAAATGGAGTTAACGCGGATGTCGCGATAGTGCTGTTCGAGCGGAAAGTCGTCGGTATAGCCGGCGCCGCCGAGGACCTGCATGCCGGCGCTGACGGCCTGGATACCCATTTCAGATGGATAGCTCTTGGCAATCGGCGTCAACAATTCGAGCAACAGGCGATACTTTCCTTGTTCAGCGGCTGGACCGGCCGCCATCAGATCGGCATACAGACTGCACTGCAGCAACAGGGCAAGGCTACCTTCCGTGACGGCTTTTTGAAAGAGCAACATTCGTCGAACGTCGGCATGTTCGATGATCTGAATGGGCGGCTGCGTCGGGTCCTTTTCACCGGGCAGGCGCCCCTGCGCTCGCTCGCGGGCATATTGCAGGGAGGCGTGGTAAGCGGCGGTGGCCACTCCGTTGGCCAGGTTGCCGGTGGCGATGCGGGCTTCATTCATCATCTGGAACATGTAGGCTAGTCCGTGGTGCGGGGCGCCTACCAGGTATCCTTCGCAGCCGTCGTTCTCGCCGAACATCAGATGAGCGGCCACATAACCCTTTTGCCCCATCTTGCCGTAGAGTCCGGCCGTTTGCACGTCGTTCGGCAGCAGTTTTCCGTCTACCGGCCGGTATTTTGGCACGACGAAGAGCGAGATCCCTTTCACCCCGGCCGGCGCTCCTTCGATCCGTGCCAGCAGCAGGTGCACCACATTGTCGACGGCTTCGTGATCGCCGCCAGAAATGAAGATCTTTTGGCCCTTGATCGCATAGCGCTCGCCATCCAACAGGCGGGCCGAGGCCGTCAGATCGGAGAGGGAACTGCCCGCCTGAGGCTCGGTGAGGGCCATCGTGCCTTGCCAGCGACCGTTCAGCATGGAAGGTAGATAGGTTTCCTGGAGTTCGTCCGAGCCGAAATGCACGATCAGATTGGCCGCAGCCTGGGTCAGGAAGGCGTACGCTGCGGCATTCGAGTTGGCGGCATAGAAAATGTGCTGGCAGACGTTCAGCAAGGTATAAGGCATCTGCTGACCGCCATGATCATAGTCGAAATAGGCCGCCACCCAACCGCCCTCGGCCAATGCCCGGATCGCTTCCCGTAAGGCTGGGTGCACCAGCACCTTACCGTCCTGAAAGTGCGCCTTTTCGCGATCCATCGCCCGGTACGAAGGATAAAGATGCTGGTCGGCAAGCTGTCGGGCGGTGTCGATGGTGAGCTTGATGGCTTCCGGGTCATAATCGGCATAGCGCTCCAGCGCCTGCAATTGCTGGATCTCGAAAACTTCGTCGAGCAGGAATTGCAGATTGCGCATGTTCACATAGCGATCGGACATAATCGTTCTTTTTGTTGAGTGGTCGTTCGGTTCAAATGGGCTTCAATGCGCGGGTCATTTCCCGCTTACCGGGTGGGCCGGCCAGGGACTCTACCGTGAAGCCCACCGATCGCAGCGTTCGCTTGACGGCGCCCTTGGCGCAGTAAGTGGTCAGTACGCCGCCCGGCTGCAATGCGTCGAACATCTTTTGCAGGATGCCGGCTTCCCATAGTTCGGGCTGTGCATCCGGAGCGAAAGCATCGAAGTAGACCAACTGATATCTCCCTTCCAGCTGCACGTCCTGTACCGGCGTTCGCTTTTTTTCAAGGGTGAAGAACGGGCTGATCGGTTCTGCCGTTTCCCAGGAACAGCGATGCAATCTTCGAAACCAGGGATCGGCGGCCGGCGCCTGCAAGACTTCCGGGAAATTCAGTTGATCGGCAAGCGCCTCCTGGATCGGATATGCTTCGATCGTCGTGAAATGGACCGGCAATTGTCGGGCCTCGGCCTCGAGTAAGGTCATAAAGGCGTTGAGGCCTGTACCGAATCCCATTTCCAGGACAGACAGGGTCGCAGGAGTATATTGCTTCAGGTAGTAACGCAGAGCCGCCTGCAGGAACACGTGTTCTGTTTCTTGCACAGCGCCATAGCGCGAATGGTAGCTTACGCCGTACCGGCCGGAAAGCAAAGAGTGGGAACCGTCGCTGGTGAGTATTAACTGATCCATGGCATCCTGCGCCCCATCGGGCGTCTCCGGGCTACAGTATACGATTTCGCCACGAATCTGGCAAGGGGGGAGGAGGAGATTTGGGATAGGAGATGTGAGATATGGGATGTGAGTACACAAATCCCATATCTCACATCTCCTATCGCCTATCGAACGGCATGCTTGACGAGGGTCACGACGGAATGCGAGAGCGAGAAGTCGTGCGGACAGCCGTAGCCGCGATTACAGGAAGAAAGGGTAGCTACGGCGCCGAAAAATGCGAGAATGACCAGGGCTTGACGGACGGTTTTGTTTTTCATTGGACGTTAATTTTGGATATGCTGATGGTTATCAATTACTTTGGTAAACAACTGGAAAGGAAAATTGCTTGAATAGGGGGAGATTTTTCTCTGTGGCAGCGGCCGATCTTCCTCGATTAACGATCCCTTGCACGCGTTTAGTGTGGCAGCTATTGGTCCGATCGCCTGCGCACCGTAAATTTCGGCAAAATTACGACATTTTTTAAAACTTCACAGCGGCCGGTCTGCGAGCCGTATTGTGCTCAACCAATTACCCGATGCGTATTCACTTGATCGCGATAGGAGGAAGCGCCATGCATAATCTGGCTCTGGCATTGGCCCGCGAAGGGCATTCTGTCAGTGGCAGCGATGACGAGATCTACAATCCGGCTCGCGATCGTCTGGCGGCTTACGGACTCCTTCCTACCCAGTTCGGATGGGACCCCGAACGGATATCCAGCGACCTCGACCTGGTGATCCTGGGCATGCATGCCCACCGCGATAATCCGGAGCTTCAGCGGGCCATGGAACTGGAGGTCCCCATTTTTTCCTACCCGGAATTTCTCTACCGGCATGCTCGTTCGCAACGCCGGGTAGTGATCGCAGGAAGCCACGGCAAGACGACCACGACCTCCCTGATAATGCATTTGTTGCAGAAAAGTAACAGTGATTTCGACTATCTGGTGGGCGCCCAGATCGAGGGTTTCGAGCTGATGGTGCGTCTGTCCGACGCGCCGGCGATCGTGATCGAAGGCGACGAGTACCTGTCTTCGGCTCTCGACCCCCGGCCTAAGTTCCTGCACTACCGGCCGCATCTGGTGGTCATCACGGGCATTGCCTGGGATCACATGAACGTCTTTCCAACCTTTGAAGAATACCGGGCTCAATTCGCCCGTTTGCTGGAGGTGGTCGAGCCTGGCGGGAAGGTGTTTTACTTCGAGGGCGATCCGCAGCTGCAGGAGTTGTGCGCGGCCGGTCCCGCCCATCTGGAATACGTGCCGTACCGGGCCTTTCCGGCGGTCCGCGAAGGGGAGGTCAGTTACCTGGAGCTGAACGGCGAACGCCTGCCCCTTCAACTATTCGGTCAGCACAATCTGGAAAATGTACGGGCGGCCTACCTCGTCGCCCGGGAGTTGGGGCTGTCGGACGGCGAATTTGCGGCGGCCCTGCCGTCTTTTCGCGGCGCGGCGAAACGGCTGCAGTTACTTGCTGCGAACGGGTCCAGGCGCGTCTATCTCGACTTCGCCCATGCTCCTTCGAAGGTGCGGGCTACCGTCCATGCCGTTCGCGAGCAGTTTCCGGACGCCCGGCTGCTGGCCTGTTTCGAACTGCACACCTATTCCAGTCTCAATCAGGCTTTTTTGCCGCAGTATGGCGGCGCTATGGACGAAGCGGATGAAGCCATCGTCTTCTTCACTCCGCATACGCTGGAAATGAAACGCCTGCCGCCCCTCGACCCGGAGCAACTGCGCGGCTACTTCCGGCGCTCCGACTTGCTGGTCTTTACGGACTCTGCCGACCTGCAAAGGCATCTGCAGGAGGCGCACCCTTCCGGCCCGACCGTCTGGTTGCTGATGACTTCGGGCAACCTGGGCGGATTGAACCTGCCGGAACTGGCCGGCCTCCTGCTCAAGGCGCCCAAGGATCCAGGGATCCAAGGGTCCTAGGATCCCTGGAATGACAAAGGCCGGGAGAAAACTCCCGGCCTTTGTGCATTAAGCTTATCCCGTTTGGGATCAGTACTTCACGTCGAAGACGATGTTGTCCATGTTGTTGTTGGTGGTCGGGTTGACCTCCTTGACGATCAACAGGTAGTAGCGATCGCCGCGCTTGACGAAGAAGTAGTCGCCTACTTCTACGGGATCGCTGACGAGTTCGCCGGTGCCGTCGGTGTTGGGCAGTTGATCGCCGCCATCGTACAGCGAGCGGATCTCGACCTTGGTCGTTACGTTGGCGAAGTCGAAACCTTCGGGCAGCTGGTCCGTAGCCGGTACGCGGATCTCGGAATCGTTGATGGCCGAGATCTGACGCTTCCAGTTGCTGGCGGTCGGCAGGGCCAGGTCGATACCTTCGTCTTTGATCTCGGCGTCGATGGCCGAAGCGTCGATGGTACCGGTGCTGGAGCCGTCGTCGAGGTCAAGACCGCCCTGACCGGCGGGGCCGGCCTGGTTCAGCAGTACGCCTTCGAGGGTCATTTCGATGGGATCCGGCGGTTCAACCGTCGTCACGCTGATGCTCAAGGTGGTCGATTCGCCATTCTCGTCGACCAGTTCGAAGGTATATTCTTTAGTAGCGAGTTCGTCGCTGACGTCGATGCCGATCTCGAGCAGGAAGCCGTCGACATTCACACCAGTGATCAACAGCGGGTTATTGGCCGTGATGGCCGAGCCGTCGTTCAGGTCGCGGATGGTCATGCGGGCAGTTGCCAGCTTGGTGCCGTCTTCGGAAATGGTCAGCGATTGGAGCTGGCCGGTGCCGGTTACGGCAGACAGACCTACATACAGCGTAGCATCGGGATCATCGGTTTCGACGTCAGTCGTGGGGTAGGGGCCGTTCAAACCAGTGGGGTCGGTATCCGTAAAGTCCATCGACGGACCTACATTCACTACGGGGGGATCCTCTTCTTCACAACCGGTGGAGATGAAGAGCGTTCCCGTCATGGCCACAATGGCTAACAGCAAAAGAAATTTTTTCATGTGTTGAATGGTTTTGGTTTAATTTAAATCTGAAAGGCACTCCAGAACAATCCATTCAGGTGTCCTGG
>JAGQXA010000217.1 GCA_020436865.1 Saprospiraceae bacterium
TCATCATCGCACTGGGGAAGGTGCCCGGGCTGCAGGTAGTGGCCCGCTCGGCCTCGTTTGCCTTCAGGCAACAGTCGCTCGATCCGCGGGAGATCGGCAAGCGCCTGAATGCCGACGTGATCCTGGAAGGAACGGTGCGGCGTTCAAGCAGCCGCATGCGGGTGAATGCCGAACTGGTCGACGCCCGCTCCGGACTGAACCTCTGGTCTGAAGGGTTCGAGGGCAAGCTGGAAGATATCTTCGTCGTGCAAGACGATATTGCCCGTCACATTGCCACGGCGCTGCGCCTGAAACTCGGCTCGCGGCAGGTCCGGGGCATCCGTAGCGTGCAAACGCACAATGTGGATGCCTATCGCCACTATGTGCAGGGCCGGCACTTGTTCTATCAGTTCAGCCGGCCGAGCATCGAGGCCGCGTTGGGGCTGTTCCAGCAGGCCGTGGCCGCCGATCCGTCGTATGCCTTGGCCTACTGCGGTATGGCCAATTGCTATTCCTACATCTACGTCTACCTCGACCATGCCGAGGAGAACCTGCAGGCTGCGATCCAATCCAGTCGCGAGGCGATCGAACTCGACCCTCTGCTGGCGGAGGGTTATGTGGCCTACGGCTGGGTGTTGTCGCTCACCGAGCGTCTGGAGGAGGCCGAGGCGGCTTTCGACAAGGCCATCGACCTCGACCCCAAACTCTTCGAGGCGCGTTTTCTGTACGGGCGGGTGTCGTTTGCACAAGGAAAACTGGAAAAGGCGGCTCGCTTGTACGAGGAGGCTAACCGCCGCCGGCCGGAAGATTTCCAGTCGCTGCTGCTGGCCGGACAGGTCTACGACGATCTGGGCGAAGACGTACGCTCCCGCGAAATGCGTTGGCGCGGAGTACTGCTGGCCGAGAAGCACCTCGAACTCAATCCGCACGACACCCGGGCGCTATCGCTGGGCGCGAACGGCCTCGTGGCCCTGGGCGAGCGCAAGAAAGGCCTTCAGTGGATCGAAAAGGCCTTGCAGCTGGAATCCGACGACGCCATGCTGTTCTACAATGCCGCCTGCATTTACGCGCTGACCGATATGCCCGCCAAGGCCCTCGATCTGCTCGAGCGCTCGATAGAAGCCGGGATCACCCATCGCGATTGGCTCGAAAACGACAGTAACCTGGATCCGTTGCGGGAAGAACCGCGGTTTAAGGAATTGATTGCGGGGCTTCTGGATCCAAGATCCTAGATGCTGGATTCTAGATCCTGGATGTTGGATACTTTCCCTCGCTCCTTTCGGGTCCCCTGACCCGAAAGCCGTTAATTCTTGGGGTCCCCTGACCCCTGTTGAAACTGCACACTGCCAACAGTGTCTGTCAACTGTAACGGTCAACTCCTCCGCTTCTTCGCGAGGGCTTGCAGGTAGACCGCCACGTACTTCCGGGCGCTTTCTTCCCAGCCGAAATGCCGTTGCATCGCCCGCTGCTGCATGGCGAGGTAGTGCTCGTGGCGATCGTAGAAGGTACTGACGGCCCAACCGACGGTATCGGCGATCGCGCCGGGATTGTTGTCGCGATACTTGAAACCGGTGCCTTGGCCGGTAGCTTCTTCATACTGTTCCACCGTATCGGCCAGGCCGCCGGTAGAGCGCACGATCGGCAGGGTACCGTATTTCAGCGAATACAATTGGTTGAGGCCGCAGGGCTCGTAGTGGGAAGGCATGATGAAAAAATCGGCGCCTGCTTCGATCCAGTGGGCCTTGCGGTTGTCGTAGCCAATAAAGCTGCCCACGCGACCCGGGTAAAGGCTCGGGAGCTGCATGTATTTCCATTCCAGCTCCTTGTCGCCCGAACCCAAAATAACAAACTGCACACGCATGTGCTTGAGCGACCGATGGATGGCTTCGTAGAGCAGGTCGAGCCCTTTTTGCCCTGCGAAACGGCTGACCACTCCCACGATGGGGATCCCGGGATCGACCTCCAGTTGGAAGGCCCGCTGCAACTCTTCCTTGCATCGCGCTTTGCCGCTCAGATCGGCGCCCGTGTAGTTGGCCGGGATGAGCGGATCGCTTGCCGGATCCCAATCTTCGTAGTCGACCCCGTTGAGAATTCCCGCATAGTCGCCGCCGCGGGCGCGCAGATAAGATTGCATGCCGGCGCCGAGGTCGGAATGTCGCGTTTCTTCGGCGTAGGTGGGGCTGACGGTGGTGAGCGCATCGGCGAAGAAGATGCCCCCCTTCAGGAAATTGATCCGGCCGTGATCTTCCAGTTGTCCGGAGTGGAAGTGCTGCCAGCCGAGGCCGATGTACTCGTAGTGCCGGGCCGAGAAAACGCCCTGGTACTGCATATTGTGGATGGTCAGCACGCTGGCCGTTTTGGACAGAACCGGGTCCTGGCCGTGCCAGATCTTGAGATAGGCGGCGGTCAGAGCGGTAGGCCAGTCGTGTACGTGTACGATGTCGGGTTGAAACTGCTGGTCGATACACATTTGCAGGGCCGCGCGACAGAGGAAAGCGAAACGCTGCGGATTATCTGTATAGTCGATGTTATTCTCGTTGTAGATGCCCGGCCGCCCGAAGAACTTCCACGACTCGATGAAGTAGACCGGCACTTCCTTTTCCAGATGCCCCATGTCCACGGCGCACCACTCCTCCTGCCCGCCGCCCATGCGCACGCACATGGATTCCTGCAAGCGCTGCAGCGTGAGCCTGCTCGGATCGATAGAGGCGTACTTTGGCAGCACGATGCGTACATCGTGTCCGAGGGCATGCAGGGCCTTGGGCAGCGAGCCCACTACATCCGCCAGCCCGCCGGTCTTGGCGAAGGGAACGCATTCGGAAGCGACGAAGAGGATCTTCAGAGAGTTGGCCATCGATTTGTTTTTTGCAAAAGTAGGGAAAGGAGTTGTGAGTATCGAGATATGAGATATGAGATTTGAGTATCCCCCACGTTTTCCCGGAAAACCCTTTGCGCTATCCCGGGCAGTCCTTAAATTGGGCGGGTGGAAACAATTGTTCGCTTCGAAAAATCCCCTTTATGGTTATCAAGATGGTAGGTTTGATCCTGGGCGGCGGCGCCGGTTCGCGGCTGTACCCTTTGACCCAGCAGCGTTCGAAACCGGCCGTGCCGATCGGCGGCAAGTACCGGCTGATCGACATTCCGGTGTCCAATTGCCTGAATTCGGGCCTGCGGCGCATGTTCGTGCTGACGCAATACAACTCCGCTTCGCTCAACCAGCACATCAAGAATACCTACCACTTCGATACGTTCTCCCATGGCTTCGTCGACATTCTGGCGGCCGAGCAAACGCCGACCAGCGCGCAATGGTTCCAGGGCACGGCCGACGCCGTCCGGCAGAGCATGCACCACCTGATGAACCACGAGTTCGACTACATTCTGGTGTTGTCGGGCGATCAGCTTTATCAGATGGACTTCGTCAAACTGGCCAACTACCACATCGAACAAAAGGCCGACCTGACCATCGCCACCATTCCCGTCGTGGCCGCCGACGCGCCCGGCTTCGGGATCATGAAGGTCAACGCCCAGGGCTTCATCGACGCCTTTATCGAAAAGCCCAAGCTGGATATCCTTTCGGCCTGGCAATCGGAAGTGCCCGACGCCTATCGACAGCAGGGTAAACTCTATCTGGCCTCGATGGGCATCTACATGTTCAACAAGGCCATCATCGCCAAGCTCTTCGACGATCATCCCGAGGCGGTCGACTTTGGCAAAGAGATCATCCCGCATTCGATCAATGAAGGGTACCGGGTGGCCAGCTTTGATTTCGACGGGTACTGGACGGACATCGGGACGATCCGCTCGTTTTTCGAGGCCAATCTCGAACTGACCGACCCCATCCCTCAGTTCAATCTGTTCGACAACCAGAATGGCATCTATACCCGTCCCCGGATGTTGCCGCCCTCGAAACTATTCGGCACCATGCTGCGCCGCGCAGTGGTGGCCGACGGCTGTATCATTCACGCCGACCGGATCGAGCGCGCCGTCATAGGCATTCGCTCGCGGATCGGCGAAGGAACCGTAATCGAGAATGCCATTCTCATGGGCAGCGATTACTATCAGCACATACAGGAGTTGCAGCAAGACGAAGTTCCGCTCGGCATAGGCAGCAACTGCCATATCAGCAACGCCATTGTCGACAAGAACTGCCGCGTCGGGAATGGGGTCGTGATCCGCGGCGACGACTCGCTGCCCGATACCGAAACGGAACACTACTGCATCCGCGACGGCATCATCGTGTTGCGCAAAGGGGCGCTCATTCCCAGCGGTAGTCGCATCGGGTTGGTTGAAAGCTGACAAAAATCACTCCGCGGCGGTGATGTTCGTCATCCTCCCTCTGGAAGAACTGCCAGTACCTTATCCGGACATTACCAAGATCGGGGAGTAGAAAAATGAAAGTCTTTCATCTTTCTACTCCCCCTTTAAAACCGCACGATCATGCTCACTTTAGACAAGAAAGCGGATCTGGCGGGCCCGGGCATCGGCAGCTATGATGAGATTGCCAAGGTTCTGCCGGACAACTACCGCAGCCTACTCAACCCAAAGGAAACCCAACAGGCCATCATGGCGGTCAAGCAGTTCATCGAAGACGGCCTGTGCGAGGCTCTCAACCTCCTGCCGGTTACCGTCCCGCTGATCGTCGACAAGGACAGTGGGGTCAACGACTATCTCGATCGCGACGGCTCGCGCACGCCGGTCGAATTCTTCATCTCCAACGATCGCGGCAAGAACCCGGTCACCGCCCAGGTGGTCCAGGCGGCGACCAAATGGAAACGGGTGGCCCTGCGACAATTCGACATGAAGATCGGCGAGGGACTGCTAACCGATATGCGGGCTGTGCGCAAGGACTATTTCCTCGACCACGACCACAGCGCTTATGTCGACCAATGGGATTGGGAACGCGCCATCAGTTCCGATCAGCGCCAGCTCGATTTCCTGACCGACATCGTGAAACGCATCTGGAAAGTCCTGAAAGACGCCGAGAGCTTCGTGCTTGAAGAGTTTCCGAAACTCCGCGACCCGCGTTATCCCCGCTTGCCCGAAGAGATCACTTTCATGCATGCGGAAGACCTGCTCGCCCGGTATCCCGATCTCCCACGGAAACAGCGGGAAACCCGCATTCTGCAGGAATACCCCGCCCTGTTCCTCTACGGCATCGGCTGGACGCTCGACGACGGCTATCCGCATGAAATGCGGGCGCCCGACTACGACGACTGGGTCACCGAAACGATCTCTGCCGATGGACGCCCCATGCACGGCCTCAACGGCGACATTCTGGTGTGGAACCCGATCACGCAGCGCCGGCACGAGCTCTCCTCGATGGGTATCCGGGTCAATGCCGAAACCCTGCGCAAGCAACTGGAGATCACGGGGCAGCTCGATTTTCTGAAGCTGCCGTACCATCAGGCGATCCTGAACGACGAGCTGCCGCTCAGCATCGGCGGCGGCATCGGCCAATCGCGGGTGATCATGCTGCTGCTCAAAAAAGCGCATATCGGCGAGGTCAGCGTGACGGTCTGGCCGGAAAAGCTGAAGGAGATCTGCCGCGAGAAGAATATTTTCGTGCTCGAGTGAGAATCCTTCTATCCGGCTCGACGTAGAGAACGGTAAGGCGTTGAGCAAGAGATCCCTTCGTGGTTTTTCCGACAAGAAATGGCAAAAGTGACTGTCCGAATAAGATGGAAAGTGTCGGAAAAACTGCGAGGGTATGTTTAAGACACGGAGTTTGTTAACAAACTCCGTGTCTTAACAAACTCCATTTCTGGCAGTAGCCCAGGCTGACAAAAATCAGGCCCTGTACAGATTTTTGTCATTTTTTCCTCCCCGTTAAAAGCGCTAATTAGTTGGTCGACGACGTGGTCGTTCGACGACTAAATTTGAAACTATGCTAGAAATTCGTGGGCATGCCCGAGGCGGCCAGGGAATGGTGACCGCCTTCGAAATACTCGCCCGAATGTTCAGCCGGCTCGGCGACTTTCAGGTCCAGGCCTTCCCGGCCTTCGGCGTGGAACGCACGGGCGCACCCATCCAGGCCTTCCTTCGGGTGGCCAA
>JAGQXA010000933.1 GCA_020436865.1 Saprospiraceae bacterium
ACGTGCCGGTCGTGCCGGAAGGCATAACCCGCCCCGAGCAGGAAGATCAGGGCGAACAGATGCCATTCGAGCTCCATGAACCAGGCTTTGGTCTCCTGGAATAGGTAGCGATTAGCTACGTCGTAGCAAACGAGCAGGACGAGGGCGAGCGTCAGCCAGCTGACCGCTCTTCCTACCCACTCGTTGAGTCGTCCGATGAACCGTACCAGAGAGTCGGCGGATCTTTCCATGGGAAATCCTTTTGGGTCGACCGACAAAATACAAAAAAGCGACGGGAGCCCGATGCGGAAAAAAGAGAGGGCGGACCCATGATCATGGGTCCGCCCTCTTCAGCGAAGAAAAGTAAGCGGATCACTCGTTGAAGTACGGTTTCTCGTTATCAACGTTGTTCTGCACATTTTCGAGACGCTTTTTGAACTCGTTGGACATCGCCAGGTCATCCTTGCGAGCGTAGATCTCCCGCAGGGCGATCAGCGTATTGATGTCGTTCGGGTTGCTGGTTTCGGCCTTCTTGAAGTACGGCAGCGCCTTATCGAAGAGATCGAATACCTCTTTCTTTTTATCGTTGTACTTCTTGATCCCCTCTTTGGAGAGGTCGGCTTCCAGCTCCATCATTTCTTTGGTGACCGCGGCGGCCTTATTGTAGTACAGGGCGCCGATGCTATAGGTCGCGTCGATGAAATCCGGTTTCTTCTCGAGTGCCTGATTGTAGTATTTCAGGGCCTCGTCGAAGTTCTCTTGCGCCTTGGCTTCGTTGCCGGCTTCCAGTTCGCGTTGGAACAGGTTGTCGTATACATTGCCCAGCGTGGAGTACAGCGACACGTTCTCGGGTTCTTTCTCGATGGCTTGCTTGAGTTTGCCGACGAGATCGTCGAGGCGCTCTTCGCGCAGGTAGTAGTTGATCTCGGCAAACAGCAGTTCGGTATTGCCGGGGAACAGTTTTTTGCCTTTCTCCATCACAGCCAGGGCTGCGTCTTCCTGTCCTTCTTCGACCGACAGCATGGAGAAGTAATTGGCGTACACCTGAGGCTCGGCGTAGTCCTTGTCGTACAAGGTCTTGAAGAGGCTTTTGGCCGCTTCGGTCTGATTGGCCTGGCGAGCGCAGAAGGCCGTGACGAAGGTGTGCTGGTCGACGTCTTCCGGATTCTCGAAGACCGGCTCGGCCCCTTCTTTGGCCATCAGGTTGTGGACGTCGAGTACCTTTTGCAGGGCGGAGTAGGCTTCAGCGTACTCCTGCAACTGCAGGTGTTGATTGCCCACGGCGTTGAGCAGCCGGGCCGACTCCGACAGGCCCGTCTGGGCGTCGCGAGTTTCGTATTTTTTCTCGGCGGCCGAAATCGCCATTTTGTAGGCCTCGACAGCTTCGCTGGCGTTCTTTTCGGTGCCTTCCGGGAGTTTGTACTCCGGATTGATCAGCAACTTGTTGATATCCTGGGAGGCCAGGGTGTTGTAGATCTCCCCGCGGGTGATCCAGAACTTGGCATCGCTTTTGAGTTCGCCCGAGGCTGCCGCCACGTCGATCAGTTGCTTGGCTTCCTGCAACTTCCCTTCGTTGTTGGAGGGATCGACGTTGAAGTTGCCCAACAGGGTCTTAGCTTTCTTATAAGCTTTGCCGGCATCTTCCTGGCCATACATACCGGTAGAGGCCAGGAGGAGGAGGGCGACTAAGCTTAGCAACACTTTTTTCATAAGTACTTAGGTTTTAATTATTAGGTTTCGCCGGACGAACCGGCTCGTTTTCTCCGAAGTTCCGAGGCGTTTCCACTGTCTATACCGAGGCCGAAGTGGTACGAAGTATCTCAAACCACTTCTTCGTCGGCATATACTCAAGCGATAGATGGTCGACCGTTGTAATAATTCCCAAACCACCATCGCTTGAGTATAGAACGCAATTTTTGCGCTCTTTGGTTCGGGAAAAGGCCCTTAACTCCAGTAATGGAGACGATGGCCGACCCGGGAGGGGCGTTAAAAAAGGCTTAAATTATTCCACATTTACTTCTCCTTCTTCCTCGCCATTGTCGGCCACGATGGCCACATCGGCGATCTCTTCGCCTTCGCCCAGGCGGATCACGCGAACTCCCTGCGTCGCTCGCCCCATGACGCGGATGTCGCGAACCGGCATGCGGATCACCACTCCGGAGCGCTGGGAGATCATCAGTTCGTCATCTTCCCGCACTGCTTTGATGGCGATCAGATGGCCGGTCTTTTCCGTTACCATCATGGTGCGTACGCCTTTGCCGCCCCGGTTGGTCAGGCGATAATCTTCGAATTCAGAACGCTTGCCGTTGCCTTTCTCGGATACGACGAGGATGGTTGTCTCCTTGTCGTTAGGGTCGATGCACACCATGCCGACCACGGCGTCGTCATCGTTGTCGAGACTGATACCGCGCACACCGGCTGCGGTACGGCCCATGGGGCGCACCTTCGACTCGTTGAAGCGGATCGCGTTGCCGTTGCGGTTGGCGATGAATATTTCGTTACGGCCGTTGGTCAGCCGGGCTTCCAGCAATTGATCGCCTTCGTTGATCGAAATGGCGATGATCCCTCCCGCACGCGGCCGGGAGAAGGCCTCTACGACGGTTTTTTTGATCATGCCCTTGCGGGTACAGAAGACGATGTTGTGGTTGTCGACGAAGTCTCTGTCGGTCAGATCGGGGATGATAATATACGCCTTGATCTTATCCTCTTTGGGGATGGACAGGATGTTCTGGATCACCCGGCCGCTCGAACTCTTGGTCGCTTCCGGGATCTCGAAGACCCGCAGCCAGTGACACTGGCCTTGTTCGGTGAAGAGCAGCAGGTAGGCGTGGGTGTTGCCGATGAACATGTGCTCGACGAAATCTTCGTCGCGCGTCCGCGTACCGATCGAGCCCCGTCCGCCCCGGCTTTGCAGGCGGTATTCCGTCACCGGGGTGCGTTTGATATAGCCCAGGTGGCTGATGGTGACGACCACTTCTTCGTCGGGGATCAGATCTTCGATGCTGATGTCGCCATCGGCGAAGCTGATATCGGTGCGGCGCTCGTCGCCGTATTTCTCCTTGACCTCGAGCAGTTCGTCTTTCACGATGCCGCGTTGCAGTCCTTCGTCGGCGAGGATAGCCCGCAGGCGCAGGATCTCCTGCTGGATCTCGTCGAATTCGGCGCGCACCTTGTCGCGCTCCAATCCGGTCAGGCGCTGCAGGCGCATGTCGAGAATGGCCTTGGCCTGCACTTCGGTGAGCACGTGGCCTTCCAGCGGTAGTTGTTCCTCGGTGCGGTGTTCGAGCAGGGCCGCGAACTTTTTCTCGAAGGCGGGCATATCGTCGATGAAATCGCCCTTCATCAGGCCCAGTCGCGCCTCGTCGGGCGTCTGGGAAGAACGGATGAGGGTAATGACCGCGTCCAGATAGTCGAGCGCGATCAACAAGCCGAGCAGGATGTGGGCCCGGTCGAGTGCTTTTTGCAGTTCGAAGCGAGTTCGGCGCACGATCACCTCCAGGCGGAAAGTGATGAATTCTTCGATCAGGTCCTTGAGGTTGAGGGTCATTGGGCGACCGCCGACCAGCGCCACGTTGTTCACTCCGTAAGACGACTGCAGCGGCGTATACTTGTAGAGTTTGCTCAGCACCACACTGGCCATGGCGTCGCGTTTGACGTCGACCACAATGCGCAGCCCCTTGCGATCGGACTCGTCGCGGATGTCGCTGATGCCTTCTATCCTCTTGTCGTTTACCAGCTCGGCCACTTTCATGATGAGGCTGGCTTTGTTTACCTGGTAGGGGATCTCTGAAATAATGATCGTTTCGCGACCGCTGGGGGCCGTGTCGATGCGCGCGCGGCCCCGCACGACCACGCGGCCGCGGCCCGTTTCAAAAGCCTCCTTGACACCTTGGTAGCCATAGATGATGCCGCCGGTCGGAAAGTCGGGCCCTTTAATGTACTGGGCCAGCTCGTCGATGGTGATCTCCGGATTATCGACGGTGGCCATGATGCCCTCGACCACTTCCGAGAGGTTATGCGGCAGCATATTGGTGGCCATGCCGACGGCGATCCCGGAGGCGCCGTTGATCAGCAGGTTGGGAATGCGCGAGGGCAGTACGGTCGGCTCTTCGAGGGTGTCGTCGAAGTTCAGGGCGAAATCGACGGTGTTCTTGTTGATGTCCGAAAGCATTTCGTCGGAAATGCGGCGCAGGCGGGCCTCGGTATAACGCATGGCGGCCGGACTGTCGCCGTCCATTGAGCCGAAGTTGCCCTGTCCGTCGACCAGCGGGTAGCGCAGCGACCACTCCTGGGCCATTCGCACCATGGTGTCGTATACCGAGGAGTCGCCATGCGGGTGATACTTGCCGAGCACCTCCCCCACGATACGGGCCGATTTCTTATGCGCCTTGTTGTAGGCGATCCCCAGTTCGTGCATGCCGTACAGAACGCGGCGGTGCACCGGTTTGAGCCCGTCGCGCACATCGGGCAACGCTCTGGACACTATGACCGACATTGAATAGTCAATGTAGGCCGACTTCATTTGATCCTCGATGTTAACTGGTATGATTCGCTGTCCGGAAGCCATCTACGTGATTTAGTTAGCTAGTTGACAAGGCCACGGAATCCGATGGTGACGGAAGCCGCACGATTGCCGAAAAAACTTGTGATGGATGAAAAATCTAGGTCGTTCATTGAATGTGCCGGGAAGGCCTTTCGGTAGATCCAAAAGCCTTGCAAAGATAAGAAAAAGCCCCTAGCTTTAATAGGTATTTCCACTAATTTTAGCCCTTCTAACGATGAGTATTCTACTGCTTGAAACGGCGGCCCTGATTCTTTGCTACATGCTCTTGTGGTGGGTTATTGCCATGGTCGTCAAAGACAACGGATTGGCCGATGTGGCCTGGGGACTGGGGTTTGTTTTGATCGCCTGGTGGGAGGTGTTTCGCGTGGCGTCGGACCTGGTTTTTGTTCTGGCGATCCTGGTCAGCTGCTGGGGACTTCGTTTGTCGGCCTACATCGCCTTGCGAAACCGCCGGAAGGGGAAAGAAGACTGGCGCTATGCCGCCTGGCGGGAGCAGTGGGGCAAACAGGCCTGGTGGCGGTCGCTGGCACAGGTCTTCTTGCTGCAAGGGCTACTCCTCTGGCTGATCTCTGCGCCGCTGTTGGTGGCGGCCTGGTGTCCGGCTTGCCCCTTGGAAACCGGTTGGTGGACCTTTCCGGCGGTCTGGATCGGCTTCCTGCTGTGGCTCTGGGGGTGGATCTGGGAAAGCGTGGCCGACTGGCAGCTCTACCGGTTTAAGTCGCGTTCGGGCGTTCAGGGCCGGATCTACACCGGCGGTCTGTGGAAATATTCCCGTCATCCCAACTACTTTGGCGAACTCCTGTGCTGGTGGGGCATCTGGATCTGCTCGCTGCCCGCCGGCGGATGGTGGCTCGGTCTGTTGAGTCCGTTACTGATCAGCTGGTTGCTGCTGCGCGTATCCGGGGTGCCGATGCTGGAGTCCAGGTACGAAACCGACGAAACCTATCGCCGTTACCGGCAAAGCACTCCGGCCGTTTTCCCCGACTTCAGAAAAATTCTAAACCCGAAACGCCAATCTGGTGTTGATTGAGCGCCGATTGCCTATCTTTGCGCCTCCCCGGTAAAGGGGTATTCCGAGTTCACCAAAAAGCAGATCTGTGGGAAAAACGGTCAAACCGTACCAAGCCGACGGCAGCAAGAAAGAACAAGTGTCGAAGATGTTTGACAACATCGCTCCGAGCTACGACCTGCTGAACCGTTTGTTGTCGTTGGGCATCGATCGCTCCTGGCGGAAGAAGGCCATCCGGCTGCTCGATCCGGCGAAGGCCAAAACGGTGCTCGACGTGGCGACCGGTACGGCCGACGTGGCGATCGAGATCGCCCGGCAGTTGAAGCCGGAGAAGATCATCGGAGTAGACATCGCCCAGCAGATGCTCGAGATCGGCCGGGAGAAAGTAAGCAAGCGCGGGCTCGCGGAAGTGATCGAGTTGCAGCTAGGCGATTCGGAAAATCTGCCTTTTGAAAGCAATACCTTCGACGCAATCACCGTTGCATTTGGCGTAAGGAATTTCGAAGATCTGGGCAAGGGCTTGTCGGAAATGCAGCGCGTGCTGAAACCCGGCGGAAAGTTAGTCGTTCTCGAGTTCTCCAGGCCCCGGATCTTTCCCTTCAAACAGCTCTTTAACCTGTATTTTCGATACCTATTGCCGTTGATCGGGCGGTTGACTTCCAAGGATCCCAAGGCTTATTCCTATCTATACGAGTCGGTGCAGGCCTTTCCAGACCGGGAGAACTTCGTGACCGAGCTTGGCAAAGCAGGTTATACGGAAGCCAGCTATCGCCCCTTGACCCTCGGCATTTGCTCTATTTATTCGGCCAGTAAATAACCATTAATCGATGACGCGTACTTTTTCGCTTGTTCTGACCGGACTATTCCTTTGTCTGACCTTTGCCGC
>JAGQXA010000218.1 GCA_020436865.1 Saprospiraceae bacterium
ACGACCCATACCTCACCTTTGTATTCCAACCGGATCTGCGCCGAGCCGATGATATGTCCGGCCGGATGAAAGGAGATCCGCACGCCGTTCATGACGATCGCTTCGCCGTAATCGAGGGTCGAGATCGAGATCTGCCGACCCAGGCGATAACGGATAACGGGTTTGGCCTGAACGGTACACAGATAGTGCCGATGCCCCCAACGGGCATGATCGGCGTGACCATGGGTGATGAGCGCCTTTCCGACCGGCCGCCACGGATCGATGTAGGCATCCGCGACCGGGCAGTAGATCCCTTTGTCGGTGAATTCGAGCAATTGCATTTCCTCTATCAACAGTTGGCCTGGGCCAGGGTTTAAGAAGATCGGCGGCCCCATTCGCCGGCATTTTCGTATTTTGGGACCTATTTTCGATTTTTTCAGTTCCCTTCTAAACCTTTCTCCCGGCAAATACGTCCCTTAAAATAGGAAAAGACTTCCGCTTTCCCTTCTCTGTTGACAGACTATGAAAGAACTGGGCCCCACCCTTTGCTCACCGGATACAACCTTCTCATCAACCAGCCGTTCTAGCCTGGTCCTGAAGGTCTTTTCCCCATTGGCCCGGATCGCCCTGTTCCTTCTCCTTTCCTTGCCGCTTAGCAGGGCTCAAACAGCTGAAAAACTGGAGCTCGAGATCAACACCGAATTCGACGAACAATTACCGCTGATCGCGCCCGACGGACGGACGCTCTTTTTCTCCCGCAAGCGCTATCCGATGAACATCGGCGCCGAAAACAAAGAAGACATTTGGGTATCCTATCTCGACGACGAAGGCCGCTGGGGGCGCGCCCTCAATATGGGGTTCCCGCTGAACGATCCGCAAGACAATTTCGTCGTATCGGTCAACCCGGCAGGCAACACGCTTTATCTCGGCAACCAATACCGGCAGGGGGATGCCGACGGCATCTCCATTTCACGCCGCTCCGGCCGTAGCTGGTCTGCTCCCAAGGCTATGCCCATCGCCGATTTTCAAAACGACAATGAACAGCCCAGCTACTGTGTCGGCCCCAACGAACGCATCCTGATCATGGCAGTCGAGCGTCCGGAAGGGCTAGGTGGGCTGGACCTTTACGTATCTTCCAGGTTGCCCGGCGACTATTGGGGGCCGCCACGGCAGCTCGGAACGGTCGTCAACACTCCTGGAAATGAAAGCAGTCCGTTTCTGGCCGCCGACGGCAGGACGCTCTATTTCGCCAGCGACGGGCATCAGGGCTACGGCAAACTCGACATGTTCGTCAGCCGGCGACTCGACGATAGCTGGACATCCTGGAGCACTCCAGAGAACCTCGGCCCGGCTGTCAACACGGTCAACAACGACTATAATTACACCATTCCGGCGGCCGGCGACTTTGCTTACTTCGCCTCCGAAGACGAAACCGGCCAATCCGACCTCTATCGCCTGCCGCTCCCCTCGGAAACCAGGCCCGGCCCTGTACTCCTCGTCAGCGGGCGGATGATCGACGGAGAAACGCAACAGCCGGTGCCAGGCAAACTGAAGGTCGAACCCCTGCGGCCCAATGTGCCCGAGCGCCAGTTGGAAGCCGGCAATAACGGTTCCTTCCAGTTCATCGTGCCTTACGGTCAAAGCGTCTCCTTATTTCCCTCAACTCCGCCCGGCTATTTCCCGGTGAGCGACCCGGTGGAATTTTCCGCACAGCCGGTGGAAGAGGAAGATGGCAATCTGACCGAATATGATCTTTCCGGCTCGGGAGTTCAAAGCATGGCCGCAACTCATCCGGAAATCGCCGGGCTGCTCCAACAGTTGGAGTCGCTCGACCAAGAACTGACCGATCTGGGCCGGGCCGAACAGGA
>JAGQXA010000934.1 GCA_020436865.1 Saprospiraceae bacterium
CGGCCGGTCGTCAGGATGTACCGGCCGTCGGCCGACACCACTACATCGGTCAGCCCTT
Source organism: Saprospiraceae bacterium (assembly GCA_020436865.1). GTDB lineage: Bacteria > Bacteroidota > Bacteroidia > Chitinophagales > Saprospiraceae > JAGQXA01. The sequence continues at coordinate 59 of JAGQXA010000934.1, forward strand.
CGCTGCCGGTTAGCAGGCGCCGGACTTCCGTGCCTTCCAGGGTCCAGACGATGGCCGTGCCTTCGCGGCCGCCCGTCACGATCCAGGGCGTTCCCGGTACGACCTCGACCGCTTCGATCGCGCCGGAATGGCCTTCCCATTCGCGTACCAGCGTGCCGTCGGCAACTTCCCAGACCTTGATCATGCGGTCGGCGCCAACGGTCACCAACTGCTGCCCATCGGTCGTAAAGGTCACCGCCGTAATATCCCCCCCATGACCGGGTTGCGCATCTCCCCTATTTTTCCCGAGTACCTGCCAACGCAGCTCGCCGGAAGGCTCCCACAAAAGGAGCTTCTGGTCGAAGCCGACCGAGGCGATCAGTTGTCCGTCGGGACTGAAAGCGGCATCGCTCACATGAAAGTCGTGCCCTGCAAAGGCCAGTTGGTAGAAACTGGTGCGGGGCGAGTTGATGATGCGCGAGAGCGTTTGCCGGACTTCCTCGTTGGCCGAGTCGATCCGCAAGGCGGCCTCAGCGATCCGGGCCGCCAGGGTGTGATCGGTGCGATAGATCTCCCAGGCTCGCGCCGCCAGGGCAGAGGCAGAGGCCTTTCGGCGGGCAGCTTCGGCCTCGCGGTACTTACTGAGCGCGAGAATGCCGGCCACGGCTGCCAGGGCAAATAAGGTGAACCCCAAAATGGCGAAGAGGCGGGCGCGGCGGCGGCGCTTCTGGATCTCCTGGCGCCGGCGTTTTTCCTCGGCCAGTTCGCGTTCGATTTCCAGGCGTTTTTCCTCCTCTTGTCGCAGGCGGTACGAGCGCAATACCGGATCGACCAGGGTATCGTGGCTCAGTTCGTAGATCTTCCCGAGGTGGATGGTCTCGGCGCGGATCAGGCGGCTGTCGAGCAATTGCCGCAGCAAGGCCGGATCGACCCCGAAACGCGACTGTTCGGCGCCGGCCACTACGGCGCCGCGGCGCCCGTCGACGATCAGCCCTTCCTCGATAAAGCGCCGGGCCACGAGCCGTTGCTCGTCGGGGATGCCCGATAGTTGCCGTTCGTAGTAGTTTTGCAGGATATCCTGGATCCCTCCGGCCCCGCCGAAATCCGCTTCCTCGACGATCGCATCCTGCGGATCGCGAATGACGCGCTGCTCCAGGTCCTGACAGAGCAACTGCAACTGAAAGGACTCGATCTCGCCCTTGTCGTTGCTCAATCCATTAAGGATGGTGGCCAGCGCCTCGTCGGCAAAGGCAAAGGGCGGAGATAGAAAAGCCGGCGACTCCTTGCGCGCAGGTTCGACGATCGCCGCCCGGGCCTGCAGGCGATCCAGCGGCTTCAGTTCGAAAAGGTTGACCAGCACGTTCGGGATATGGGTGGTGAACTGATCGAGCAGGCTCAGGCGGTCGGAGCGCACGGTCAACAGGATCTTCACGCGTAACGGCCGCAGCAGTTCCCGGAAATCGGCCTTGCTCCGCTGCCCGGCGGCGGCGCGGCTTTTCTCAAAGACCGCCCTCCGAAAACCGGTGGGTGTGGTGGCCTGGGCCAGATCGGCCAGGGCTTCCTTGAATTCCCGGACCTGTTCTTCCGGGTAGGTGAACAGCTCTTCGAACTGATCGAAGATCAGGAGGAGCGTTTCCTGCCCGTCGCCCTGCAACTGGCGATTTTTGCAGGCGAGCCAGAGCGGAGGCGCCTCCTGCTCCAGGCCGGCCAGCAGGGGAGCGAGGGGCTCGGCCGCCACCCGCCCGCGCAGCACCTCCAGCGGATGCCGGCTATCTTTTTGAAACGCGCCGAAGCGGATCTCTTCGATGGCCAGGCGGTCGGCTTCTTCCTCCTCCTCGGGTAGGCGGTCGTTGAACCGATCGACCAACGGCAGGATGCCCGCATTGATCAGGGAACTCTTGCCGAGGCCCGACTTGCCGTACAACACGACCAATTGCTCCAACCTCAGCAAGCGCCACAGTTGTTGCGTGTCGCCTTCTCTGCCGAAGAATACGTCGGCCTCCTTTCTTTCGAAGGAGCGGGTGCCTGGGTATCGATATTGTGGGTCCATCTAGGAGAATTCGGTTAAGCTTTTCAGCAGATCGTCGGTGATGCGGTTGAGTTCCAGGCTATAGTCTTTGTAGTCCAGAATGCCCTTGGCGTGGTTGCGCTGCAGGGTGTGATAGCGGGCGCTCAGTTGCACCAGCTGGTCGCCGAAAGGTTGCGGGAGGGTCCGCTCTCCATCTTTGCCGAGCAGCAGGTCGAAAGCCCGTTCGATCTCGTTCTGTCCGATCAGGCGGCGAAGTTCGGCGGCCAGTTGCGGGTCCAGTCTGGGCAAGGTCGGCGGCTGCACGAGCAGGCCTTCCTCGCGGCATTTCTCGTAGAGTTCTTCGATGAACGCCTGGGAATGCAGGCGGGTGAACTTCATGTCGAATTCGTTGACGAAAAAGATCTCCGTTTCCGGGCGATCGGGCGATTCCGTGCCGTACACCTGTTTCACCTTTTCGTGCAAATTGAACAGGCGCAACAGGAGCTTGAGGTACCACTTGGTGTAGTTAAAGCCGATGAACAGGAAGTAATTGGCGTCCATCACCGTTTCCCGCACGGCCTCGGGCAGGTGGTAGTTGTTGAAGATCTTCTGCAGGAACTCGAACAGATCGTCGTAGGAAAGGATGAGCGAGCCTTCGTCGCGCACGCTTCCGAACACATTGTAAACCAGTCGATTATCCGGCGAAGGCCGAAAGTGAAGCAGAGCGTCGTCCTGTTCCTTGTTGTATTTCCGCTTGTTGTAGAAATGGAAGTGGTAGGGCAGCCCCTGCTCTTCGAAAGCCCGGCAAACGAGTTCGTCGGGCGAAAGGGAGAGGATGAGGTGAAAGGGGAGTTGCACCAGTTTGCGATACAATTCACCGACTTCCAGTCCACGATAGAACTGGATGACCGGATACACGATATCCGAGCGGTATTCGTCTTCCAGATGAAAGAAGCCATCTTCATTGTAATATTCGATCTTGTGCAGATCGTACTCCTCGAGGAGGTCCTGCAGGTCGCGGCGGATGTGCTCCTGCAGGACCTCCGTGATGGGCCGTGGGTTTTCGCCGATCGCCATGGGCACTTCGGGGCCCAGGAAGAGCACGGCCTTCTGCCGCTCCATCCGGCGGAGCAACAGTTTCCAGTTGATCGAGGAGTTGGCGGGTTCGATGTTTTCCGGCATAAGCGGTTATTTTTTAGGGATCGGGCGGCGTTTTCCGAATAGCTCGTCGCGATCCAGAGCGGCTTTGTCTGCCGGCCGGCCGTACACTTCCGGGTGCAGATAGGTGCCTCTGTTCGCAGGCTCCTTTTCCACTTCCGGTACGAGCGGATGGGCCAGCGCATAGGGGTCCTTTCGCACGCCGGTCACCTGCCAGCTCACTTCCACATGAGGTTGGTCGGTGCGGATCACAAATTCGTTATTCTGGACCTTTTCGGCGACGATGGCCTGCGCGAAGGTTCCGATCACGGTGAGTTGATAGCGAAAGTCCTGGTTCAGGGCCTCGAAGTAGTCCGGCAGCTGTACGCGGGCATAGCCCGATCCGTCGGTGGTGACGATGCCGTCGTAGAAGTTCTTGTACTCCGAACTCTCGACCACCGAATGGTACAGGTACTTATTGGTGGGGTCCTGCGGATGATCGATCTTGAAGAACTTGTTGCTCGAGCTGAACTGCCCCACGATATTGACATCGCCGTTGAAGTACCCGGCATAGTCGGCGCCATTGGCAACTGCCCTCAGCGCCGCATTGTCCGGCGTCGTGTTGTTGTTGGAGCCATAAAAGAGGCCGCCGTACTTGGCGCCGAAGGCGGCGGCCATCAGGCCTGCGTTGTCGCCATCGTTGTTCGGAGCGCCCAGGAAGAGGCCGCCCCAAATCGCGCCTTCCATGCCGTTCAGCCCGGAGAGGCCGAGGATCCCTGCCTGCCCATCCTGATACCCGACGCCGATCGCGCCGACCGAATTCCCCTGGAACCAACCGCCGATGCCGTTGTTCGTTCCGCCGCTCACCGCGCGGCCCAGCACGCCGGCGCCGGCCTGACCGACGATGCCGGTCGTATTGCTTTCGCCGTACACCCCGGCCGGATACACGAAGCCGGGATCGTCGAGGTCGAAGAGATCGAAGAGCCCGTCGCGCCCGCGCGAGGTGCCGATGATGCCGTAGGTGGAACTGCTCGAGCTGGTGTTTTCCAGTTCGATCATGGGTACGGATTGCGAGCCCTGGCTATAGAGCGGGATCGCCAGCACGTCGGCCGACTGCCACTCCATGTCGCCGCCGCCCATATCGTTGAGCACCAGCGTCTGCCCGTCGTCGGGATCGCCTCCGGTAATGGGAAAACCGAGCAGGCCGTCGACCCGCATCTGGTTGAAATCGCCGGTCACATCGCCCGCCAGTTTGCGGTGTTCGTACTCGTTCGTCGTTCCGTTGATCACCAGGAAGTACGACTCGTCGTCGACCGGGTCCATGCCCCCGATCGGACGGCCTTTCAGCTTTTGTACCGACAGGCTGTCGAAATCGCCCGTGATGTCGCCCGCCACCTTGCGGTGTTCGTACTCGTTCGTCTCTCCGTTGATCACCAGGAAGTACGACTCGTCGTCGACCGGGTCCATACCCCCGATCGGGCGGCTCTTCAGCTGCACGGCATTCCACAGCGGATCTTCGTTGCTGGCGCTGATCGTGTCGCCGGCGATCACGATGCCCGTACCGGAGCCGTATTCCAGACCGTCGTC
>JAGQXA010000935.1 GCA_020436865.1 Saprospiraceae bacterium
AATAACCCGACCTGGGTGATCGCCGACAATAACTACTCTTTCGATCAGCAGTTCCTCGTGACCACCCACCGCGTCGGCCCGTTGGGCGATAACGATTCGCTCTACTTCGACTACCGCTTCGTCAACTGGTTCGCCGGCACGACGGCTACTACGCTCAACGGCGACTCACTGAACGTGTATATCTCCGACGACTGCGAAGAGACTTTCACCCGGGTGTTCACCATCGATCAGTTCAACCATACGCCGACGACCAACTTCACTACCGTGGGAGTCGATCTTTCGACCTACGCCAATAAGGCTATCAACGTGCGCTTCGAGCAGAAGTGGGCGGTGAGCGGCGACTATTGGACCGACCTCGATAACATCAATGTGACGGGTTGTCCGGCCTTCTTCCTGTTCGATGCCAATATCGTCGATGCTACCGGCAGCGACAAGTCCGACGGTTCGATCAGCCTGACCGGCAACGTGCTGGGCACCGGACCGTTTACCTTCGAATGGGAAGATCTGCCTCCCGATTCTTCGGTGAACGTGCTGACCGGCCTTCTGCCCGGCAATTACCTGGTGACGATCACCGATGCCATGGGCTGTACGGAACAGCGGGTCATCACGGTTGGAGTTTCGACGGGTACGATCGAGGCGCCGTTCCTGGACCGTTTCGACCTGTTCCCGAACCCGACCAATGGCTCGGCCGTGATCGACCTGGTCTTGCAGGAAACCTCCGATCTGCGTTTGCAGGTCTATAATTCCGTCGGGCAGTTGCTCGTCGATCTGGAGGAAGACGGCGTCCGGCAATTGCGGCGCGAGATCGATCTCGGGCAGTATCCAGCCGGTATGTACTTCGTCAAGGTCGCCGTCGAAGATCAATGGCACCTGGCGAAACTGATCCTGGCCAAATAGGCCCGGCCGGTTCTAGCGACGTAAAAGGGGAGGTGTGCCGCCGGCGGCACACCTCCCCTTCACTTTTATTATAAACCATTTCCGACGCCAAACGTATCATTATTTAGCGCTTCATCCAACGTCAGAGAATCCATTGTTTTCCCGGAAGGAGCGAAGCAACCCAAGTACACATGAGAATAGGTATTGTCTGTTATCCCACCTACGGTGGGTCAGGGGTGTTGGCTACCGAACTGGGCCTTGGGCTCGCTCAACACGGCCACCAGGTTCACTTCATCACTTACCGCCAACCGGCCCGGCTAAATGCATTTCAAGCCAACGTGTTCTACCACGAGGTGTCTTCGGCCGACTACCCGCTTTTCGAATTCACTCCCTACGACACCGCCCTGGCCAGCAAGCTGGTCGACGTGGTCAAGTACGAAAACCTCGACCTGCTTCATGTGCATTATGCCATTCCGCATGCGGCAGTAGCTTACATGGCCAAGAAGATCCTGCTGACCGAAGGCCGTTATGTGCCGGTGGTGACGACCTTGCATGGTACCGACATTACCCTGGTGGGCAACAACAAGGCCTTTGCTCCTGTCGTCGCCTTCTCCATCAACAAGTCCGATGGCGTGACGGCCGTGTCGGAAAGCCTCAAACAGCAGACCCTGGAAACCTTTAAGATCGAGAAGGAGATCAAAGTCATCTACAACTTCATCGATTTTACCCGCTTCACCCGGAGCAACAAAGAGCACTTCAAGAAAGCTATTGCTCCTAATGGCGAACGCATTCTCATCCACACTTCCAACTTTCGCAAGGTCAAACGGGTAGAAGACGTGATCCAGGTGTTCAAGCGAATCCACGACCGGCTTCCGTCGAAGTTGTTGCTGATCGGCGACGGGCCCGAACGCGGGCATCTCGAAGAACTCTGCCGCAAGCTGAAATTGTGCGATGAGATCCGTTTTCTGGGCAAGCAAGACGCCGTGGAAGAACTGCTGGCGATCGGCGATCTGTTCATCATGCCTTCGGAAAGCGAGAGCTTCGGCCTGGCCGCGCTCGAAGCCATGGCCTGTGAAGTGCCCGTCATTTCCTCTAATACCGGCGGCTTACCCGAAGT
>JAGQXA010000219.1 GCA_020436865.1 Saprospiraceae bacterium
ATCTGTTGCATGGGATACAGGATCTGGTGGATACGTCTGTGTGTTATGACTCATGGATCAAGACAGGCTTACCGTCTTGACGAGATCTTATGAAGATCGGGGCCCGAAAGGTTCCCGCCGTTCGTTCACCGTGAAATATCCTGAACCGCCACAGGAGGACTGTGGAACAGATAGTTTTGCCTTAGGGTAAGAGAATTCTCGAAAGTGCGTGCTAAGAAAGGAACAATGCAGTCTGCATGTCAATAGAAGAACGCCGTCCATCGGACGTTTAGTTCCGGCCTGCGGTAATGTTTTGAAAAAAAGTTGGCCTTTTCAGTAACCGCTGCCGTGCCAGGCCTCGTCATAGGGGCATTCATTCACCTGCAAACGAAAAAAGCAAACCATGGAACTCGAAGCCGTATTGGCAATTGCCGGATTCTTTTCGGCCGTGATCATTTTCATCTACATGTTCTTCTCCGGTCGCCACAAGGTCCGCATGGCGTTGATCGAACAAGGCAAGGACGCCAGTATTTTCCAAAAGGACAAAGACCATCTGGAGTCGTTCAAGTACGGGCTGGTCGCCATTGCATCGGGCATCGGCCTGTTGATCGGCAACCGATTGGACGAGATGGGGATGCCCGAACCGGTGGCTTACTTCTCGATGATCCTGATACTGGGAGGCGCAGCTTTGGTGGCGTTCTACATGTACGCACGCCGCAAGCCCTCCGATATGGTCTGATCGCTTGTGAGAACGCCCGACTTCAGAACAGTATACTGGTAGGAAAGAACGGCCGGCGCCCATTCGGGACCGGCCTTCTTCCTGTCCGGCCCTGACTAATGTCATTGACATTGGCGCCGGAATGCGACAGATTGGACGTATGAAAAAGTCGCATCATCCCCTGCTGTTCTGGTCGCCGCGCCTGCTGGCGATCGCCTTCGCCGTTTTCCTCAGCCTTTTTGCGCTCGACGTCTTCGACGGCGAGCGCGGTTTCTGGGATACGGCCCTGGCTCTGCTCCTTCATTTGCTCCCCACTGTGTTCATCTTACTGACGTTGCTCCTGGCCTGGAAATGGGAATGGATCGGCGGAACCCTTTTCATTGCGTTCGGTCTATGCTACATCGTCTGGGCCTGGGGGTTATTTCCCTTCCTGACCTATCTGGTGATCGCCGGTCCCTTGTTTCTGGTCGGTATCCTTTTCTGGCTGGATTGGAAGATCGGCCGGGCGCGTTCGTAAACTCAGGTGCGGAACTTGCCTAGCAGATCGTACACGGCTACCGACGCGGCACAAGCTACGTTGAGTGAGCTGTTCAGTCCGTACATCGGCAGGTGAATGGAAGCTTCGGCGGCATCTAGTAGTAGCGGCGACAAACCCTCTTGTTCGTTGCCGGCCAGGAGGAGCACCGGGCCCGTCGGTTGGAATTCGGTATAGGGGATGCTGCGGTTGGTGTATTCGAGCGCGACGAGGGAGTACTCATCGGTGAGGGCGGCGAGTTCGGCTTCTGTCTGAAGGTGTCGAAAAGGCACGATCGGCACGGTTGAGCGGGCAATGCGGCGAGTTTTACGTCCGGGCTCATCCATAGGCGTTTGCCAGAGGATGATCTCTTGCAGGCGCGCCGCGTCGGCCAGGCGGAAGAGCAGGCCCAGGTTACCCGGATCGACCAGGCGATCGAGTAATAAAGCGATCGGAAAGCGGTTGTCCCCGATCTCGGCCTGCCGTTCGGCGGGTCGTGGACGCAGGTCGTGAAAGCTGAGCGGTCGGTTCGGATCTTTCGGCATTTTGTAACTTTAGCGCTCGGAAAGCTCCGAGCCTTCCGAGCGCTAAAGTTACAAAATGGAAGACCCACTTTGGTTCATCGCCATTATTCCTCCTGCCGACATTGCCGCGGAGGTGACCGCGTTCAAGGAATACGCCGCCGGTCATTTCCATTCCCGGCATGCGCTCCGTTCGCCGTCCCACATTACCCTGATACCCCCCTTTCGGTTCTCTCTCAAGCGATTGCGCGCTTTGCAGCAGCGATTGCGCGATTTTGCAGAGAGCCGGTTGCCTTTCGAACTGGAACTGCGGGATTTCGACTGCTTTGCCCCCAGAGTGATCTTTGTGAAGGTGGAAGCCGAGCCGGAACTCGATCTCCTCCAATCCGATCTGCAGAAGAGCCTGCAAGCGGAGGTCGGCCTTCGACCCAATGACGAACGGCCCTTTCATCCACACATGACGGTGGCGTTCAAGGATCTCGACCGGCGTACATTCCCTGTAGCCTGGGCGCATTTTCAAGAGCAGCGCTTTCACCGGCGCTTCCCGGTTCGCGCACTCGTCTTACTGACCCATCAAGCGGGGGGCTGGCGGGTTTTTTCCGAATTGCCCTTCGAGCCCCATAAAGACGCGGTTGGGTGAAGGCGGCTGAAAAAGGCGGGCTGCCGGCCGCTCACTTCTGTCATCTGCGAGGCCTTATGGGACTTATCTTATTAAAAAATGCGTAATTTGTTGTACGGACAACAAAGGTTCATTATTCAATTTGAAGAATTCCCCCTATATTTTCGACCGGTTGGTCAAATAGTATCCGGCTGTCTGACGTTTTTTCAACATGAGAACCGGACAGCTTCGGGAACCAATTTCCAAAATTTGTAACTTCGATCTTTTTAACGATACCAGGTTCATGCGCACTGGAACGCTCGTTGCTTTTTTCCTGGGGATTTTTGTACAGCCCTTCTTCGCCCAGCAGATCTTCCCGATCAAGATGAACAAGAAGTGGGGGTTGATGGATGCGGAAGGGCAGATCGTGCAAAATCCCATCTACGATGCCGTCGGCGAATTCAAGGCCTATGGCTACGCCGTGATGCAGCGCAATGGCGGGGTCGGACTGCTCGGCAAGAGCGGGCAGGAGATCGTGGAGCCTCGATATCAGGACCTCAAAGTCCTGACGCCGCAGTTGGTGTCGGTACTGGAAGACGATCGTTGGAAAGTGATCGATCTGCGGGGGCGGGAGATCCTGTCGAGCGGCTACGAGCGGGTCGAGGTATTGAGCGATCACTATCTGGCCTTTGCCCGCAACGGCCGTTGGGGCATCGTCAACTGGAAGGGGCAGGTGATCAGCGAACCCGAATTCGATCGCATCGAGCTGCTGCCGGAGCCGTTTTTCCGCACCTATTACGACAACTATGCCGGTCTGATCGACCTCGAAGGCCGGGAGTGGTTGGCGCCGGCTTACGATGAAGTGCGCGTGGCCTCTCCCGATCTGGTCTTTTTCAAATCGCAAAATCGCTGGGGTCTCGCCACCGGAGGCGGGCGCTACGTCGTGCCTGTCGGATACGAGCATTACGACCTCATTTCCAATAATTTCGTCCGCCTCAGCCGCGGCGGGAAGTCTTATCTGTACTCCCTTGAGAAGAGTCGCTTGCTGACCAACGGAGAATACGATCAGTACTACGCGTTTTCCGACGAGTTTGTCATGGTCAAGCGCGATCGCTTGCTGGGGCTGATGGATACCAACGGCAAGTTGGTGCTGGTGCCCAAGTACGACGAGATCCAACCGTTCGGGCGCGATCAGTTCCGCGTCAATTTCCGCGGACGCTGGGGGATCGTCGACCGCCGGGACGAGCTTGCCATTCCCTTTGCCTATAACTATATCGCTCCGCTCAAAGGGTCGGTCGCCATCGTCATCCGTGGCCGCAAGCTCGGCGTGATCAATCAGTTCGGCGAGGTGATCGTGCCCGTCGAGTACAAGCGGATCGTGCCGGAAAATCAGCTCATTAAGGCCTACCAGGGAGAGGCGCTGACGGCCTATCACATCGATCAGAACGGCCGCCTGCTGGACGAGCAGAATTTTCAGCGGCATTTTACGATCGCGATCGGCAAGGACGGGCAGGAAGACTCCGGGTTTTTCGAAAGTCAATATCAGCTGGAGCATTTCGAGTGGTTCTACTCCCCTTCGGCCGATAAGTGGGGTCTGCGCCGCCTGGACGACGGTTCGATCCAACTCGAACCGACCTTCGATGAGGTGGAGGTGCTCAAAGACCTGGGATTTACGGTCGTAGGTATCGCCAAGCCGGGCATCGTCGATTTCGAACGGACTTCCTATCGCTTCGAGCTCGTGTACGGCCTGGTCAACAACGAGGTGGGGCTGCCGGTGACCGAGATCGACCTGTGGGACATCCGGCTGAGCGACTTCGACGAAGGACTGCCGCTGGCGCGTTGCGTCTTTTCCAACGGACGGCACGGCCTGATCAACCGCATCGGCAAGATCGTGCGCCGCGACTTCGCATACATCGGCCGCTACAGCGACGGGCTGGCCCGCGTGAGCATGCGCGGCCGCTTATCGGGCACCATCGGCGAGAAAAGCCGCGGACTGGAGCGGTTGGGCAATTATCTGGCCTCCCATTTGTCGAGCAATTACATGCTCGATTATACCCAATACGACCGGCAGTTCGAGCAGGAAGCCATGCTCATCTGTGAGGATTGCCAATGGGGGTATGTCGATACCCTCGGGCAGATGATCATCGACCCGCAATTCTCCTTTGCCCGCGATTTTGTCAATGAGGTGGGCATCGTCGAATGCCAGGGCAAATGGGGCATGGTCGGCAAAAAAGCCGAGCTGCTGATCCCCTGCCACTACGATCAGGTGGATTTTCTGGAAAATACCGACAATCGCATTATCCGCATCTATAAGCAGGACGAGAAGTACGGCCTGATCGACACCCTCGGGCAGATGACCGTGAGTTTGCAGTACGACGAGATCGGATCCTTTAGCGAAGGGCGTCTGGCCGTGCGCCGCAACGGCATGTGGGGCTTTGTCGACCGGCACGGGCTGGAAGTGATCCCCTGCCGTTTCCGGGCCGTGAGCAATTTCAGCGAGGGCCTGGCCGCCGTCAAGATCGGACGTAGCTGGGGCTTCATCGATAAGCAGGGCAATGTCGAGATCGATTTCAATTTTATCCGGGTAGGCGATTTTCGCGACGGATTGGCTTGGTTTTTCGAAGGCGGCGCCTACGGCTATATCGACCAAACGGGCGTGGTGGCGATCGATCCGGTGTTCGAAAAGGCGCACGATTTCGAGGCCGGGGTTGCCCGGGTCGTACAAGGACAGGAGTTTGGCCTGATCGACGCTTCCGGCAAGTACATCATGCGACCCAAATACACCGCCATCGAACCATTCAATCAACATGGCCTGGCCAAGGTGTGCTATGGGAACGACCGCATCCGCTACGGCCTGATCGACAAACGCGGCGAACTCGTGACCACGCAGAGCTACCGCGAAATCCACGATTTCTTCGAAGGAATGGCCGCGGTGAAGCTAAAAGACGGCTACGGCTACGTCAATAGCGAAGGCAGGCTGGTGATCCAGCCCATTTATTCGAAGGCCTCCGCTTTCTCCGATGGGCGGGCCGCAGTGCAGAAAGACGGGCTTTGCGGCTACATCAACAAGGACGGCGAGGAACTCGTGCAGTTGGCCTTCTCCAAGTGCCTCGACTTCGAAGACGGCAAGGCCGTCGTCTACAAGGGCACCCGCAAAGCCGGTCTCATTGATTCGCTGGGGCGTTATCTGATCGAACCCAGCATCGATCGCCTCTACGATTTCCGGGAGGGCCGTGGCCTGGTGCGCGACGCCAACTACCGTTTTTACTACATCACCGAACAGGCAAGCCTGTACGACGGTTATTACGAGAAGGCACGCCTGTTCCAGCACGGCGTAGCCGTGGTGCAGCTCGACGGCCGCTGGGGGATCATCAATCAGAAGGGGATCGAGATCATCCCTCCGAAGTACGACAAGATCGAGCAGTTCGAGAACGGTTATGCCAAAGTGCGCATCAAGGGCTTCAACGGCCTGTCGAACCTCAAGGGCGAAATGATCGTCCAGCCCGATTACGAGTACATCAGCTATGCCGGCGAAGGGCTCTTCCGCGTCGAACAAGGCGACAAGGTCGGGTACTTCGACATGGACGGCAAATGGGTTTGGGGGCTCACCGAATAGGCGTACATTTGTAACCGAAGACCAAAGACCGCCGATACCGACCAACATGTCGAAAGCCAATATCCTGATCATCGATGACGAAAACGACATCCGGAACCTGCTGGTCCGGTTGATCCGGCTGGAAGGCTATGAGGTGTTTCAGGCTGAAACCGGCAAGAAGGGCCTGAAGGTCCTGAGCAAGGAAACCGTCCACACCGTCGTTTGCGACGTCAAGCTACCCGATGCACACGGCGTCGATCTCATTCCCAAGATCAAGGAGCTGGAGCCCCGCTGCGAAGTGATCCTCCTCACCGCCTACGGAACCATCAAAGACGGCGTGCAGGCCATCAAGAACGGGGCCTTCGACTATATTTCCAAGGGCGACGACAACAACAAGATCATTCCGCTGCTCAGCCGGGCGGTCGAAAAGGCCCTGCTGCAGTTTAAGGTCTCCGAACTCGAGCAGATGGTCAGCAACCGCCACTCGTTCGCCAACATCGTCGGCGAGTCGAAGCCCATGCAGAAAGCCATCGACATGGCCAGGAAGGTGGCGGCGACCGATACGACGGTACTGCTGACGGGCGAAACAGGCACCGGCAAGGAAGTGTTCGCCCAAGCCATTCACTACGAAAGCCGCCGCAAGCAAATGCCCTTCGTGGCCGTCAATTGCAGCGCCCTCGGCAAGGACCTGCTGGAAAGCGAGATGTTCGGCCACAAGGCCGGAGCCTTTACCGGCGCGAACAAGGACAAACGGGGTCTCTTCGAAGAAGCCGACGGAGGTACCATCTTCCTCGATGAGATCGGCGAGATGGACCTCGTGCTGCAGGCCAAGCTGCTGCGCGTGCTCGAAACCGGCACTTTTCTCAAGGTCGGCGAAACCAAAGAAACCAAGGTCGACGTGCGCGTGATCGCCGCCACGAATCGCGACCTGCAAAAAGAAAGCGAGGCCAACAAGTTCCGGCTCGACCTGTACTACCGCCTCTCGGTTTTCAACATCCACCTCCCGGGGCTGCAGGAGCGGAAATCCGATATCTCCCTGCTCGCCCGCCACTTCATCGCCCTGACCACCGCCAAGATGAACCGAAAACCCCTTCAAATGGAGCAGTCGTTCGAGCAAGCGCTGGTCGACCACCGTTGGAAAGGGAACATCCGGGAGCTGAAGAACGTCATCGAGCGGGCCATCATCCTGTCGAACGATGAGGTGCTCACCACCGAAGCGCTCCCCTTCGATTTTCTGTACGAATCGGGCGACGATTCAGCCGAAGCCTTCCGCCTGACCACCATCGAGGAAAAGCACATCCGCAAGGTATTGGCCTTTACCGGCGGCAACAAGACCCGCTCCGCCGAACTCCTCGGCATCGGTCTGACCACCCTGTATCGCAAGATGGAAGAATACGGCATCGACAAATAACCCTACCATATTGGGAATCTACCCTTCCATTTTGAAAGGGTAGGAGGGCCGGCTAAATTCTTCTAAAAATTTATTTTCCCACTTAATTTACTGTAAATCAGGCATTTGAATATTTTTTGGCGATTTTTTTCGTCGAACGGTACGGCTTTTGGCATAGGGAGAGTAAAGAAAGCATACTATGGAAATCATCATCTTCTTCGTCAGTTTATGGGTAATCCTGGCCCTCTGTTTGGCACTGGCCAGGATGATCGAAAGACACCGCCCTATTAACTAACACATTTCCAAACACCGAGAAAAAACGAAAAGCGTTAATCATGGGTACACTTGAATTCAGCAGCCAATTTACCAGCCTCCAAAGCAAATTGCTCCCGGTAGCCTACCGGCTGACCAACAACTATGAAGACGCTAAGGATCTCGTGCAAGAGACAGCGCTCCGGGCTTACAACAACAAGGAGAAGTTTGAAATGGGGACGAACTTCCAGGCGTGGGTGATCACCATTATGCGGAACACCTTCATCAACTTCTACCGGAAGAAAAAGAATCGCAACACCAGCTGCGAACCGACCGGCAGTTTTGTGTTCGAGAGCGAGTCGGAAGCACAGGAAAACCACGCGCATTCGAACCTCATGCTCGGCGAATTGCACACCATCATCGATAACATGAGCGAAACCTACAGCCGTCCGTTCATGATGTTCTACGAAGGCTATAAATACGAAGAGATCGCCGAAGCGATGGAATTGCCCATCGGCACGGTGAAGAGCCGTATCTTCTTCGCCCGGCGCAAACTTCGCGAAACTATTGAAGTTCGTTATCCCAGAAACCTGTTGGCCTGATCGCTTAGGCTGATCGGGCCACTTTTTCAAAAAAAGGTTTTTGTCTGCTTGTTGCGGGCAAAAACCTTTTATTTTTGAGTACTACCGCCGCTTTTTCGAACCATCTGCCGGTTCCGGCACCTTACAGAGGTAAAACCGGTGCCCGGTCTCGAAGTGGAAAAATCCCTAGGCCCTTGAAACTGAAAACTAAAATACAGCTGCTGCTGATGTTCTCCTTTACGCTTTTGGCGCTCATGGGCGTCCTGGGCGGCTATTTTCTGGACAAGGTGTCTCGGAATAGCATCAAGATGATGCAGGAGAACTACAACACCGTTCGCTATACCCGCGAAATGTCGCTGGCCCTCAACGAAGTGGTCAGCATTCTCTCCCTCCGCGATTCCACCGCCAACAGCCGCCGGATCGAACTTCGACGGGCTTGCGATCACTTCCTCCTTTACCTCGACCTGCAGAAGATCGTTTCCAAAGAGATCGGCGAGTTGAATCTGGTCGAAACACTCCGCACCGACTTCGAGCAGTTTCGCGACATTATCGAGACGATGGATCGGAAAGAAGGCGAGGTGCCGGTCGAGGTGCTCATGAGAAGCGTCGATATGCAAAACCTGATCCGGCAGGTCTACCAACTGAACGAACAGGCGATCAAACGCAAGACCGACGACGCCTTCCGCACCGGCAATCGCGTCACCATCGTGGTGCTCGTCATCGGCTTCCTGCTGTTCGTGCTGGCGGTGACGTCCATGTTCTACTTCCCCGACTACATCGCCGACCCGATCAACCGACTGACCCTGAGCATCCAGGAGATCGCGCGCAGGAACTACAGTTTACGACTGGACGTGCGCTCCGACGACGAATTCGGGCAGCTATCGCGGGCCTTCAACGAAATGGCGGAAAAACTCGAAGACTACGAGAATCTGAACATATCGCAACTGCTGGCCGAAAAGCGACGGATCGAGACCATTATCTCGCAAATGAGGGAAGCCATTATCGGTCTCGACAAGAAAAACACCATCCTCTTTGCCAACCGCACGGCCCTGCGACTGCTCAACCTGGAGGAAGATCAGATCGTGGGCCGCTCGGCCGCCGCTGTGGCTCGCGAAAACCGGGTCATGGAGGAACTGGTCAAGGAGGTCGTCGCCGGCGAGGTCGGCAGCAACCGCAGCTCTTCTTCGCTGGCGCTACAGCGGCGCAACAAGACCTACTATTTCGAAAAGGATATTCTGAAAGTGGTGGCCGATCGCCCTTCTTCCAGCCAGCAACTGGGAGG
>JAGQXA010000936.1 GCA_020436865.1 Saprospiraceae bacterium
CGATACTTTATCCTTGGTCAGCAGGGGCAGGCCGTTGACGTGGATGATGCGTCCGTCGGGGCCCCGTTCGAAACCGAGTCCATACAGCTGACCGAGCAGTTCGCCTTCTTCGGCTACGTACTCGAGGTCGGCGCCGCCTTCGTCGCCGGGAAATACGTCGGCTACGATCGAGTAGCGGCCGCTTTCGATCACGTCGGGCAAGCTCTCTACAATGGCGCGGTTATGTCCGAGATTCAAGGTGACATCCCAGCTGAAGGAAGGCTGCTGTACGGGCGTGATGCTCAGCAGCAGTTCGACCCCCTTGTTGCGGATCTCGCCGCCATTGGTGAGGTTGAAGTCGTATCCGCTGGTGGTGGCCACCGGCAGGAAGATCACCTGGTCGAAGCTAAGCATGTTGTAGTAGGTGGCGTCGAGCCGGATGCGATCCTGGAACATGCGCAGATCGATCCCGAATTCCATGGCCTTGGTGCGTTCGTTCTTCAGATCGGGATCGGCGATGGTGTTGTTGGTGGTGAACACCGAGTTCGAGCCGAAGGCCGGCTGCGGCGTGAAGGTCGTACCGAAGGCATAGGGCGGCGCGCCGTTGCCCACTTCGGCGTAGGCGCCTTTCAATTTGAGGAAGGAAATGGCCGAGCCCACCGGCAGATGGAGCATTTCGGAAATGATCGCGCTGAGCGACACGGAGGGGTAACCGAAGCTGAACTCCGAGTTGTCGAGGCCGGCGATGGGGTTGACCAGGGTGCTGTTCCAGTCGCGCCGGTAGGTAGCGTCGAGGTACAGGAAATTGCGGTAGGAGAGAGTGGCCAATCCGAAGAGGCTGTTGATGCCCGTGCGCGTTTTCTGCGACTCGACCAGCACGCCCGAGCGGGCGTTGGTCAGGGTGTAGATGCTCTCGTCGGTGCCGAAGAACTTCAGCTGCGGGTTGTTCGCCACCAGGAAGTTGGCATCTTGCCGCATGAGATTGCCGCCCACCTTGAGGTCGAGCGCGAGGTCGGAAGTGCGGTCGGAGCTGTAGCCGAGCAACAGTTCGGCGTTGGTTTCGTAGAAGGAGATCTCGTCTTCGCGGTAGCTGCCCTGCAGCACGGCCTTGGTGGAGGGGGCGCGGCGGAATTGCCGGCCTTCGCTCAATACATCGGCGCCATAGCGGAAGCGGGCACTGAAGTTGTCGTTGAGCTCGTATTCGAGCTGCAGGTTGCCGATCAGGCGATTACTTTGGAAGGAGTTGGTGTTCTCATTGGCGATATACCAGGGGTTGTTGACCCAGAGGTCTTCGACGTAGCGCTGCTGCGCGCCTTCCTGTCCGGGCTCCCAGTAGTCTTTCAGGTCGTCGATCTCCACCTGCCGCGGATACCATAGCCAGCCGTACATGATCGACGAGGATTCGTCGTAGCCGGCGTTCGGCACGTTGCCGGAATTGGAGTTCACGAACATGGCATTCAGGCGGGCTTTCAGCCGGTTGTCGAACATGCGCTTGCCGATGCTGGCCATGAAGGTATTGCGCTGCAGGTCGGAATTCGGCACGATCCCGCGGCGGCTGAGGTTGGTGTACGACAGTCGCGTATCGCCTCCCTCGCCGGTGTTGGACAGGGCGATATTGTTGATGCTGGTAATGCCGGTGCGGAAGAAATTGCGCACATTGTCGGGGGCCGGGGTGAACGGTACGGGCTCGCCGTCGGAGTTGAACTGCTTGATCAACTGTCCGTTCATCAGCGGGCCCCAGTTTTCGCCGTAGGCCTCGTAGTATTCGCGCTCGCCGATGTAGTTGGTGCCGTCGTTGTAGCTGTACTTGCCGCCGCCGCCGAAGCCGTATTCGTTCTGGTAGTCGGGCAGTTTGAGGATATCTTCGAAGGTGGTGGTGGTGTTCAGTTGCACGCCCCAGCCTTCGCTGCCTTC
>JAGQXA010000220.1 GCA_020436865.1 Saprospiraceae bacterium
CCGCCTATGTCGAGGGCCGCTTCCCGGCGCGAGAGTATCCGAACGAGCACCTCCTTCGCCTGCGCAAGGGGGCGCAGGTGATGTTTATCCGCAACGACCCTTCCGGTGAAAAGGAGTTCTACAACGGAAAGGTCGGCACACTGGAGGGCCTGGAAGACGATCGCCTCGTGGTCGTGGTCGATCGCGATCGCGAGATCGTCGTGCGGCCGGAAACCTGGGAGAAGATCGAGTACCGCTGGGACGAAGAGGAAGAACGCGTGGAAGAGAAGGTGGTCGGCCGCTTCGTGCAATTTCCCATCAAACTGGCCTGGGCCATCACCGTGCACAAGAGCCAGGGAATGACCTTCGAGCGAGTGCTGGCCGACCTTTCCGGCGCCTTCGCGCCCGGGCAGGTGTATGTGGCTTTGAGTCGCTGCACTTCGCTGCAAGGCTTGCTCCTGGCCTCGCCGTTGCCGCGGCAGGCCATCATCTCCGATCCGAGCGTGATGGAGTTTGTGGCGGGGAAATAGTTGAAAATCAGCATTTTTTGTCTAATTTTAGGTAATTCCAGCCGGCTGTTTCCCAATACACACACCACCAACACCCCTTCCGATGTTACCTAAAACCGCGATTTCCCGCCGGTGGCGGATCGGTCTTCCGGCTTTTTTCCTGTTGGCCCTGGCAGTCTTTTTTTGGCGCCAACAGCTGCACGGCCTGGACCAGTTGCCGCCCGAACTTCAAACTGCGCTACAGTTTAAACTTGGCATCGATCCCGACCCCCCGCCTCCTCCTTGCCCCTTGTCTTTCAAGCTGGTACCATTGATGTATAGCTCCGGTCTGCGCCTGCCGGCGACGCCCGTGCACATCGATGCGAGCAGTACCAAGTTCTACTACAGTCATCCCACGTTCGGCGCGAGCACGATGGGCTGCGACCAGGCGCTCATTCCCTACGCCGAGGAGTTCTCCTGGCGCCTGATCAGGCCCTCGGGAAGCGCGGCGACCTTGCAGGATACGGCCACCTTGAGCCCCTATTTTGTGCCGGATGTAGCCGGCACCTATACCGTCGAACTGCTGACCTGCCCGAACGACTGTGAGTTCCTTCCGGCCGACTTCAATCAACGCTTCCTGATCCGGCCTACCACAACCACCTTGGAGATCGAGATCGAAGCCGGCGCCGTGCCGCCTTCTTCCGAGCCGGTTCTGCCTCCGCAGGAAGGGAAACCCTACACCGTCTTTGAGGATCTGGGCGATAAATGTCCCTGGGTGACCTCGCCGGTCTTCAACCCGCAGTACGTGACCGTCGATCGCTGGAACGGCGCGCAGGACTATCGCCTTCTGGAAGGGCGGGTGAAGGGCAGTAAGGTGTCACGGAAGGACTATTTCGCCAATCATTTCGTACACGATTTTCTGATCTATGTCGAGCCTGACCCGGATTACCGCGATCTGGCGGCCCAATACACGGTCAACAAAGGCGAAGTGGAGGTCGAATGGGAGTTCAACCAGTTTCCGGAGCCGGTTCGACCCACGCGGGGCGACCGGGTGTCGGTGCTGGGCTATTGGATCCACGATTGCGGGCACAATAATAAGACCGAGATCCACCCCCCGGTGATGGTGGCATCGCACCGGGCCCGCCCGATCCGGATCCCGCCCGACCTGGGGTACGGCTCGAATGTGTGGACCGCCGGCATCGTCAGCCAGGTCTGGGTGAACCGCAACGCCGGCGAGATCACGGGCAACTGCAGCGCCACCGGACTGGTGAACGCGACCGATGATGACGCCTGTCTGCCGCAATCGGAGGATTACAGCTCGAACCCGGTCGACCGGGAAGTCACCTTCAACATCTACTTACCGGAGAACCCCCGCAACATCTACGCGGAATACGGCGTCGAAGTGCCCACGCCCCCCTTGTACTACCGGGCATTCAACTCCTTTGTCGAGCCCCGCTATGCGGTGCGCGAACAAGCCGGGGTGACCTGGCTGGAAGTGACGCTCGACCTGCGGAATTTCAGTGGTAGCCGCGATTCGATGCGCATCGAAGCCGGTTGGATCTACCCTTCGCCCGACAACTGGGACCTCGAACGCTGGGAATTGACCATTCCCTCCATGGAGGTGCATGAGCACTCCGACCTGGGGTATCCGGTCGACGTGGGCGATTGGAAGTTCTGGTTGAACACCAACAACACCGGCCAGGAGTGGACCAAGGTTCTCGATTGCGATGAATGCGTGAAGAACGGCCTGAGGAAGTTCAGCATCTGCCGAATATTGGGCATCCTGGCTTGTGAGGCAGTGCCCTGGCGGACAGGCGATGCTTCTGAAAACATCGAACATTGGCTGGGGCCGCATCTGAAGTTGTTCCCCTGGCAGGCCTTTTGGCTGCAGGCCAACGGTTACGACTCCGACCAGGCCTTCTCCGACGATGTCGGTACGGCAGATGTGCTCATGCATCCGCAGGAGGGCGAGTTCGAGTCGCGGAGCCGCTGTAACTCGACCTGGGATTCCGGTTGCGGCGAATACACCTTGCACTATTCGCTGAACTATGTCGGCGGCATGGGTGATCCGAACCTCACCGAATTGGGACAGGCCCTTTACGATACTTACTTTATCGACGAAAGGCGCCCGCCGCTGCAGGCGCCGGTCGACCTGCCGGTAGTTGCCTGGCGCGACTGGAATCACCCGGCGCAGGAAACGCCCGGGCGCGACAGCCTGCCGGTCGACTACTACGCGGAGGAGTACTTCCCGCAACAAGGGCCGGAACCCAACACCCTTGCCGGAATGACCAATGAAGAATTCCAGGCCCATCTGGCCTACCTGCAGGAAAACGATCCGCAGGAACTGGAAGCGGTCCTGACCCAACTCAAGGCAGAGATCAAGTCCATGCTAAAGGATCGCAAGACGATAGGCGATCAATATGTCATGCTCGATCGTTTGCAGTACGCCATGCCTGCGAATGTCTGGGACACCTATTTCTCCGACCTCTCTTATCCGTCGCTACCCTGGATCCGGGGAGTGCCGAATTGGGCGGTGATCGCGCTTGGCGTTCTGCTGCTGTTCTTGTTGTGGATTCTCTTCAGGAGGAAATAGAGGCGGACCCTACTCCTCGTCATCGGTATCGCCGGCCTCTTCGCAGATCACTTCACCGTCGGCCGAAACGAGCAGTTCGACCGGATTGCTGCCACCGAGTTCGACCTCATACTGAACGGAGCCGTCGGGGAAGTCCAGCCGGTCGGCTTCTTCGATCGCCTGGCCGGGATGGGCCGTTTCGACGGTATTGGTCACAGCCGTCGGCAGACTGCCGGCAGAGATCTCCGTTTCTGTGAAGAGCAGGTTGCCATCGGTGTCGAAGGTGAGTTCCAGTTCCTCGTCGTCATTGACTTCGAGTTCGACCTCGTAGACTGCCATACCGGTGCAGAGCGTATCCAGCTCGGATTCCTCCATTTCGGCATCGGGGTAGTTCGCGTCGAGGTACGACTGGATCGAGACCGGCAGGTCGACGAAGGGGCCCTCGTCGTCGCAGGATACGCCTAGAAAGAGCAGCAGGATCAGAAAGGGAAGGAGGGACTTAGATCGGTTCATTGTCTTTGTATTTTTAAGTGAAGATTTGAAACTTGTTCCTGGATGACCACCGGCAGAATAGGGAGATCCCGTTTCCTGATCAGATTGGGTTTATACTCAAGCGAAAGTGGTTTGGGAATTTCTAAGATGACCAATCAGCATTCGCTTGAGTATATGCCTGCCCCGCACCACAGGTCGGGGCCGACGTAGAAGTGGTTGGGGATTTCCCAAACCACTTCGGTGTCGGTATAGAATAGCCCCGGGTTCTGCTAGCCTATACGGGCTGGAGTAACGCAGACGCTGCGTGCATGTTCATTTTTCCTGGAACCGGTAGAATAAACTGCCTTGCAAGCCCCAGCTTTGCGGGTTCGTGCGTGCGCTGGCGACCGGCAGGCGATAGGCGCCCTGTAGGCGGGCCGCCCATCGACGAGACAGGTCGGCGTCGATCCCCAGGAGGGCCAGGAATGCGCCCTTTGGCCTGCCGTCGGGACGGATCGCCTGTTCGAGTTTCCAGTCGACGCCCAGGGCGCTATTCGTGAATTCATAAGTGATCTCGACCGGAAGACGGAACTGCAGTCCGTACCCGGCGCCCAGGTAGGGCGTCCAGATCCCCTTTCGGAACAGGGCATAGCGCAGGCCGAGGGCCAGTTCGAGCGAGGGTTGCGGCACTTCCGCAAGGTTGAACTGAAAGTCGTCGGCCGGCGGCTCTACCTCCGGGATACCCGTTTCCCCGCCCATCTGGTCGGTTTCAAAGGTGGCTTTGCTGTAGCCGAGTTGTAGCCACAGACCGCTTTTCCGATTGAGCTCGGCGCCGAGGAGTAGTCCGGTTTGAAAGCCGGGGATCCAACTGACTTCCGGGCCATCCGGAAGATACCATCCTGCGGCTGCGCCGAGGGAAAACTGCCCCAGGTGCAGGTCGTTCAGCCCATGTCGCCGCTCCGGGGGCGGCGACATGGAAGGAGGTAGGTCGGTCAGAATGCTTCGACTCCCGGGGCGTTCAGGCACGAACGAGCGGATCGGTAATCTGACCAGGAGGCCGGCCAATCCGGGAGGAAGGCGCTCTGCATCTTCGTGCCGGGCGAGCAGTAGCGCGCCAAGCGGACGGTCCGTCCGGGGGGCGGCGATCGAAGTGGCGAACGGGGCGAAGAAGTCTGAAGAGGAAGACCACTGACTGATCGACGGCCGATGGGAAGTCTGCTGCACCGTCCACACAGCGCCCCGGTGCACATAGATCGTATCTGTTTGCAGGATCACCCGCGTTTGTACGATGGTGTCCCGAAAGATCTGCAGATGATCTGCTCCGC
>JAGQXA010000937.1 GCA_020436865.1 Saprospiraceae bacterium
ACCTGGTTGCGGTCGACTGCCGCGATAGCGCTGACGATCATGCGTTTAGGGTTTGCTGATCAGGTTGGTTTGAAACATCCAGTCTTCCAGGTATTTCTTGGAAGGATGGACGCTCTTGTTCAGGAATTGCTCGATGAGCAGGCCCGCGATCGGAGCCGCATAACGCCCACCCCCGCCGGCATTCTCCACATAAACGGCAATGGCGATCTCCGGGTTTTCCGCCGGAGCAAAGGCAATGAAGGTGGAGTGATCGATCCCGTGCGGGTTTTCTACCGTGCCGGTCTTGCCCGCCATACTGATCCCCGGGATACCCGCGGCCCGGCCGGTGCCGGCTTCCACTACCGACATCATCCCCTGAATGACCGGCTCGAATAGCTCCGGGCGGATATCTACTTTCCAGGGGTCAGAAGAAGCGAGGGGAAGCAGC
Organism: Saprospiraceae bacterium; assembly: GCA_020436865.1. Classification (GTDB taxonomy): domain Bacteria; phylum Bacteroidota; class Bacteroidia; order Chitinophagales; family Saprospiraceae; genus JAGQXA01. The sequence goes on from JAGQXA010000937.1 coordinate 428, forward strand.
GAGTCTCCTTTTACGAGAAATTTCCCCAGGTGCGGAGTTATATAAAAGCCCCGATTGGCGATGATCGCCGCCATATTTGCCATCTGCAGGGTCGTTAGCTGTATCTCGCCCTGCCCGATCCCTACCGAGAGAATGGTCGGCGACTTCCAGCCGCCCTTTTCCCGCGGATATTTTCGGTCGTAATATTCGGAAGTCGGCACCAGCCCTTCCTCTTCCCAGGGAACATCGACCCCGAGCGGACGGCCCAGTCCGAATTGATAGAGGTGCTCGACCAGCGTATCCAGGCCAACCTGTGGTTCGTAAAAACTCTTCTGATCGACGATGCGCCGGAAAGTCTGGAAAAAGTAGGTATTGCAGGAATACTGGATGGCTCGCGACACATTCGGCGTCGGCGGATGCCCCCGGCAGCCCCAGGTAAAGTTGTTGTAGGCGTAATAGCCCGGGCAGGAAATGGAGGTGCTGGGTTGGATGGCGCCTTCTTCCAGACCGATCAATGCCAGTACGGGCTTGAAGATGGACCCCGGCGCATATTGCGCCATGACCGTTCGATTGAAAAAGGGCTTGAGCGAATCCTGGGAAAGTTCTTGTACGGCCTGTCCGCGTTCGCGACTGATCGTCAGCCGGTTCGGGTCGTAGGTGGGCATACTCGCCATCAACAGGATCTCGCCGGTGGCCGGTTCGATGGCCACGACGGCGCCGATCTTGTTGACCATCAGTTTTTCGGCATAGGTCTGGAGATCGATGTCCAGCGTAGTGATCAGATTGGTACCGGCCACCGCCGAAGTGTCGAGGCTGCCGTCCTTATAAGAGCCGACGATCCGCCCCAGATTGTCCTTGAGCACAAATTGCGCCCCTTTGACGCCTTTGAGTTGATCTTCATAGGCCTTTTCCAGCCCGCTGGCGCCAATATAGTCGCCCGGTTGATAACTCCCTTCGGAATTTTCCACCTCGCTGGCGTTCACTTCCCGGATAAAGCCCAGCACGTGGGCGCCATGCGCCTGCGGGTATCCCCTGACGTTTCGGGGCTGCACGAAGAAGCCCGGAAATTCGAACAGCCGCTCCTGGAAGGCCCCATAGGTCTGGGCGGAGATGGTACTGAGAAATACGAAGGGCTTACTTCTGCTGTAGCGAATATCCGACCAGTCCTTGTTCAACCGCTTCTTATATTCGGTGGTGTCGATGGAGAGCAGTTCGCAGAAGGCCCCTACATCCATGTCTTTGCTCACCTGATTGTAGGTGACCCACAGATCGAACACCGGGTTATTGTGGATAAGGAGATTGCGGTTGCGGTCGTAGATCAGCCCGCGGGCAGGATAAAGCGTCAGTTTTTCGATGGCCGTCGCCTCTGCCAGTTCGGCATAAGAACCGTCCAGCACCTGCAAGTGCAGCGCTCGTCCGATCAGGATCACCCCCACCAGGATGATCAGTGCGCGGATGTAGTTCTTTCGTGTTTGGTCGACGTCGCTCAAGATCGGGATCGGATTTCTGCAGAATTTATTTTTCGTAAGATCCGCTCGGCGGATCGGGAATATTTAGTCCAACGGGTCGAAGACCAACTGGTACATCATAATGAACAAAAAGGAAACGACAAAACTGAAGAGCGTATTGAAAACGATCTGCCAGATATATACAAAAGTAAAGGCTTCGACCGAAAAGTAAAAAACATGGTGGATAGCCA
>JAGQXA010000938.1 GCA_020436865.1 Saprospiraceae bacterium
GGGATCAACCTGAAGGAAGACAAACGCGTGATCGACGTCATTACCGACATCGCCGAGTTCATCCCCCTGGAAAAAGGGCAAAAGCTGACCGCCACCCAGTTGCTCGACCGCTTTCTGTTCAGTAAGCAGCAGCAACAGGTATATGTGTCGCAACTCAGCGGAGGAGAACGCCGCCGCCTCCACCTGCTGACCGTGCTCATGCAAAATCCGAACTTTCTCATTCTCGACGAACCCACCAACGACCTCGATATACTCGCCCTCAACGTGCTGGAGGACTTCCTGATGGATTTCCCCGGCTGCGTCGTGATCGTCACCCACGACCGCTATTTTATGGACAAGATCGTCGACCACCTCTTCATCTTCGAAGGCGATGGCCGCATCCGCGACTTCAACGGCAAATATCTCGAGTACCGGGAAATACAAAAAGAGGAAGAACGGGAAGAACGCCGACAGGAACGGGCCGCTTCCGACAAACCCGCCAAGAGCAAACCCGTGCTACCCGAAGCCACCGGGCTCACCCTCGAGGAGCGCAAAGAACTCAAGCGCCTGGAAAAAGAGATCGATAAGCTGGAAACCCGCAAAAAGGAGATCAACGAACGCTTTCACTCCAACCAACTCTCCCTCTCCGAGATCGAAGAACTTTCCGCTGAACTCGGACAACTCCACGAACAGCTCGAAGCCAGAGAAATGCGCTGGATGGAACTGGCAGACAAAGCCTAGGCCGGCAAGCATACCGCTCTGCCCGGCTCACGGAAGGAGACGAAGTTTTAACAAAATATATTTGAAATAATAATATTTAATACAGATATTTGACCCAGACGCATCCATCCGAAGAAGGTAACTATCCCACCATAACTTTTTTCAAGAACAGTCATAGGGTGTCCATAGTCTTCAATCTTACCGGGGCAACCCGGTAAGATTATTTTTTTCTTGTCAGAACCGCCCGCTGCAGGCCGTTGATGGGGAACGTCTTCACCTCCGGGATCTCCTCCTCTCCTTCAGTGGTGTTGCCGGTCACGCTGACCGGCGTTTCGCTCGATACGGCGATCTCCCAGACCAGTTCGTCCGGGCCGGTCTTTTCCGTGCTGGTCAACAAGGCGTTGCCGGCCACCGTGAAGTATTGGAAGAACTTCCCTCCCAGGAGGTAGCCTTCCATGGCGATGGAGTTCTTCTCGTCGATCTGGTACAGCCCTCGCCCGGCATCGATCGTGACCAATTCATAGGGCCGCAGGCCGGCCTCCTTGTCTTCTCCGTAAATGAGGTGCCAGGTGTAGTTCTCGCTCTCCTCGATCGCTTGGATGTGCAGCTCCATCGGCACCGTCTGCACGACTCCCCTGGCGTTGAAGATCTGCAGTTCACCTACCCATATGCCCTGCCAGGAGGCAGGAAAAGCGAGGCTGTCCTGAGCCCTGATCTGCCAGCAGGAGAGCCCGAAGAGTACGACGGTGAGAAAAAAGGAACGTTTCATACGATTGGATTTGCCCGAAAATAGACAATTATTTGAGAACTTTGGAAGCATGGAACGCACACTACTGTCGCTAGGATGCTGGCTCTTGCTCGGCGGTCTGCTCTCCGCTCAGCAACGCGCCTACTTCCAGCAGGAACTCCGGTACGAGATCGCAGTACAGCTCGATGACCAGACCCATGTACTTCAAGGCGAATGGAAGCTCGACTACACCAATCACTCGCCCGACTCGCTGACATTTCTGTACTTGCACCTGTGGCCGAACGCTTATCAAAGCCGGGAAACGGCCTTCTCCAAGCAGTTGCTGCAGCAGGGCGACGATCGCTTCTTCTTCGCCCAGGAAGAGGAACGAGGCGCGCTCTCCGGACTGGCGTTCACTGCCGACGGCCGGCAGACATCCTGGGAGCCCGACGACCGCCATCCGGATATCGCCCGGCTCCAACTTCCCGAGCCGCTGGCGCCCGGCGCCACGGTTCGTTTGTATACGCCTTTCCGGGTGCAATTGCCGCGGTACGTTTCGCGATCCGGTCACATCGGTCAGTCGTACTATGTAGCCCAATGGTATCCCAAGCCCGCCGTTTACGACCGGGAAGGCTGGCACCCGATGCCCTATCTGGAAGACGGCGAATTCTATTCGGAGTTTGCCACTTATGAGGTACAGCTCACCCTGCCCTATAACTATGTCGTCGGCGCCACGGGCGCCCTGCAAACAGCGGATGAACGTCCATTTCTGATCGGACGGTCTATCGCCACCGAACAACACTTCGTGGAGGATATCACCACCCTCTTTCGCGGCGGACCCGAAAAACTGAGCACGCCTCCTTCCAGCGACAGCCTGAAGACCATTCGCTTCAAGGCCGAGCAGGTGCACGACTTTGCCTGGTTTGCCGATAAGAATTTTCAGGTATTGCACGAAACCGTCGAGCGCCCCGACAGCTCGACCATCGATCTTTGGGTACTGTTCACCCGCGTAGACGAACAGCTTTGGAAGAATGTTCCGGCCTTCGCCCGGCGCGCCCTTGCATTCTATTCAGACCAGCTTGGGCCCTACCCCTATCCGCAGCTCACCATCGTGCAAAACCCCTATGCCGAGCGTGGCGGCATGGAATATCCCATGATCACCCTCATCGACCGCACCCAGGACGAAGAAGAACTCGACCTGGTGATCGCCCATGAGATCGGACACAATTGGCTCTACGGCATTCTGGCCAATAACGAACGCGAGCATCCATGGATGGATGAAGGCATAAACACCTTCTACGAGAACCGGTATCGGGAAATGCACTACGACGCAGCGCGCCTGACCGACTACCTCGGCAACTTTCTGGCTAACGGCTCCGATCTGAGGCTGGACGAAACCTACTACCTGATGCAGGCCCGGAA
>JAGQXA010000939.1 GCA_020436865.1 Saprospiraceae bacterium
AGATGTTACCGCCGAAGTCCGTCAGGCCGTAATCGCCCAGGGCGGGATCTTCGAACGTCACCGGCAGGTCGACTTCCGGCAGCGGCGGGCCCGGCAGAAATTCCACGTCGTCCCAGTGGTAGATCAGCTCGCCGGCCGTGTTGCCGTCGGTGCCGAAGTTGAAGAAGATCGAGGCCTTATCGTACACGAAGGAAAAATTCAACCCCGCCGTGCCCGCAACCGGATTGCTGAAATCGAACGTCAGCGTCTCCCAGGTGTCGACCACCGTGGTCAGCGCTTCCGTCTCCACGCTCTTGGTCGGGTCGGCGCTGTCTTCCACCTTCAGGCGGATCGGCGTGCCGGCCAGGGGTGAGTATACCCGCACCGTCATCTGCGTCGAGCCCGGCATAAACGGCACCGGCGTGGCAAAGCCCGCTGCACCGCCGATCGTCGTGCCCGCCCACAGCTCGGCGCCCAGCGGCTTGGTCGTCTTGACCACCGTGTTGGCCGGATCGAACGGGTCCGGGTCGCCCGTGATCTCGGAGATATTGCCGCCGAAGTCCGTCAGGCCGTAATCCAGGCCCATGTCCTCGAAGGTCACCGGCAGATCGACCTGAGCCTGCAGTTGGAGGCAGGTAACAGAAAAAAGGAAAAAAAGTAGAATGGAATTTTTCATGGCTTTGAAGAATTGAAATTTAGTTTGGTGTATACCCGTTGGTTCCGTCGGAACCAGCACTGGAAGCTAACCAAATTCTCCGGCACGATGGCAGGCCCGGCCCGGTTTGATGTACTCAAGATGTAGTAAAAGGCCTTGGAATGTAGGAGGTTGTCACTCGGAAGCGAAAGAGTTGATGTATAGCCAAATGAAAGGGGAGGTAGTTAGACTCTAGGCTGTTTGTCGGCAAGCAGCAATAGAGCAGCGACCGCTTGACAAAAAGCGCTATCTCCTTTGGAAACTCCTCGCGCAAGCGGTATTTTAGATCGGCCATTGCACCCAACATAAACACAAACGAATATATCGCATTATGCGAGCGTGTTCGGCGATCAAGAAGACGGTTTATCTCGGGCTGGTGTTGATGATGACACTTGGGGTCGCCTCACCCACCGAAATGAGGGCCCAGTCCGATAGTCTGATACAGACTTTATGGCTGTCGGTAGAGGCGCAGTTGCAGGAGCAGCCCGACAGTTCGCCCGCTTTCATTGTGCAGCGAATACGAAGCCTCTGTGGCCAGGACCTGAACTGTCAGTTCCACACGCTCCGGACCTTCGTGTACCGGCTGGAGCGTAGTTTCAATCTGCCGACCGCCATCTACCTCGCAGAAGAGCTTGCCAAGGTCGCTTCCGAGAATAGCGATCCGCTCGGCGAAGCAAAGGCCTACAACGACATCCATCGGTATCATAGCGCCATGGGCAACCATCGGCTGGCCGTCGTCCACCTCGATCAGGCATTGCCCCTGTACCGACAGGCGGGCGATTCGGACGCGTTGCTGATCGGCCGGATGAGCAAACTACAGACCAACGAACACACCCGGCCGCTCGAAGAGATCTATCCGGAAATGGAGGCCCTGGTGACGGAAGCGGAGACCGGTCATCTCGACCAAGCCCTGGAGGTGTTGCACACCCGCCTGATCTACTATGCCATGGAATTGGGTCGCTACGAGGATGCGGAACGGCACATCTCCTTCCTTGAAAGCACATCCCTTTCCGAGCCCATTCAGCCCGACGAATACGGCATCGCCATTCACGCAGCGCGCGGCCGGGCCGACCTGTATCGCGCTCAGGGCCGGCTAGATGAAGCGGCAGAATATTACCAACGGGCCCTGCGCCTGTGCGAACAGCAACCTAACCGCTGGCAGGAGATCAATCTCCTCCAAATGCTTGCCGAGCTCGATTGGGAGCGCGGCCGCCGAGCACTGGCCAAGGCGCATCTCGCCAAGGCGGGCGCCAAAGCACAGGAACTGGAACTCGAAGCACTGCTGGCTCGCAATTTTGCCCTGTTGGCGCAGTTCGCCGAATCCGAAGGTCGCTTCGCCGATGCACTGGCTTACACCAAGAAAAACCAATTCCATCAGGAACGGTTCGATAGCCGCAGCGCCGGGTTCGACCTGCAAAACTACTACCTGGAACTCGAACGGGAACGCCTGGAAGTCGACAAGGAAAACCAATCGCTCGAGCTGAGCCTAAGAAAGAACCAACTCCGCAATTCACTGATCATCATCGGCTTATCTCTCTTGCTGGTTGCCGGCCTGCTGATCGGCCTGTACTGGCAACGGCAGGGAAAGCGCGAACTGGCGGCGCAGAACGACCTCATCCGGCAACAGGCCGAACAACTGGCTAGCCTGGATGCGGCCAAATCGCGCTTCTTCGCCAATGTGAGCCATGAACTGCGCACCCCCCTCACCCTACTGCTCGGCCCCATCCAAACCCTGCTCAAAGGAGGGCAATTGAACGACAAGCAACGGCAATTGCTGCAGATGGCCACCCAAAGCGGCAAGCAACTCGAAGAACTGGTCGCCGAGATCCTCGATCTGCGCAAGCTCGAAATGGGCAAGATGGAGCTGAAAACCGAGCCCACCGAACTGAACGTCTTCTTTCGGCGGATCACCGC
>JAGQXA010000940.1 GCA_020436865.1 Saprospiraceae bacterium
CAGGTGGCGGAATACTCCATCCAAATGAACTATCTCGAGCTGATGCTCGACCTGCCGTGGGAAAAATACACCAAGGATAATTTCGACCTCAAGAAGGTCAAGAAGGTGCTCGATAAAGATCATTACGGTCTGGAAAAGGTGAAGGACCGGATCCTCGAGCATTTGGCCGTGCTGAAGCTGAAGGGCGACATGAAAGCGCCGATCCTTTGCCTGGTCGGGCCTCCGGGCGTCGGCAAGACTTCGCTCGGGAAATCGATCGCCACGGCTTTGAAACGCGAATTTGTGCGCATGTCGCTGGGAGGATTACACGACGAATCGGAGATCCGGGGCCATCGCAAGACCTACATCGGCGCCATGCCCGGCCGCATCATCCAGTCGCTGAAAAAGGCCGGTTCGGGTAATCCGGTGTTCATTCTCGACGAGATCGACAAAGTTGGCAAGGATTTTCGCGGCGATCCTTCCTCGGCCCTGCTGGAAGTGCTCGACCCCGAACAGAATTCCACGTTTTACGACAATTACCTCGAGCTGGAGTACGACCTTTCAAAGGTGATGTTCATCGCTACGGCCAATTCGCTGAGCACGATCCAGCCGGCTTTGCTCGACCGGATGGAGATCATCTACATCAGTGGATATTCTACTGAAGAGAAGATCGAGATCGCCAACCGGCACCTCATTCCGCAGCAGCGGATCGAGCATGGGCTGAGCGCCAAGCACGTCAGGTTCACCAGAAAACTGCTCCGCAAGATCGTCGAGGAATACACTCGCGAATCGGGCGTGCGTTCGCTCAACCGGCAGATCGCCGGGGTCATGCGACGCGTGGCCAAAATGGTGGCCATGGACGAACCCTATCACGTCACTATTCGCCCGGAAGATCTCAAGGATATCCTGGGGCCGGCTCGTTTTACGAAAGACCTCTACACGGAGAAACAAGCTCCGGGGGTGGCCGTCGGCCTGGCCTGGACACAGGTGGGCGGCGATATCCTTTTCATCGAGGTGAGTCTGAGCCCGGGTTCCGGGAAGATGACGCTGACCGGTAATCTGGGCGACGTCATGAAAGAATCGGCTGCGACGGCCCTAAGCTTTATCAAGGCCCACAGCAAAGAACTGGGGATCGATCCGGCGACCTACAAGGAGCACGACATCCACGTGCACGTGCCGGAAGGCGCGATACCGAAAGACGGCCCGTCGGCGGGGGTGACCATGTTGTCGGCCCTGACTTCCGCTCTGACCAATCGACCGCTACGACCTTTTCTGGCCATGACCGGGGAGATCACCCTGCGCGGCAAGGTACTGCCCGTCGGCGGTATCAAGGAGAAGATCCTCGCTGCCAAGCGGGCCGGGCTCAAGGAGGTGATCCTCAGCAAGGAGAATCGCAAGCATGTCGAAGAGATCAATCCCGACTTCATCAAGGACCTTTCCTTCCACTATGTGTCGGACATGATGGAGGTCGTCAAACGGGCAATCGGACTGTAGACCGACGGCCATCAAACCTTTAGGGGCAGAAGGCTGTCTATATGTTGACAGGTTTCGTTAATTTCGCACACCTGAGCGGCTGACCTTCGGCCGGCTAAGGGGAGCAGGAAAAAATCAGTCCGCATGAAAACCCGCATTTTTCTTTTCTTCTTTGGGTGTTTTTCGATCTTCGCCCAGCTGGCGTCGGCGCAAAAAAGCGATACCGACCTGATCCAGTTCTCGGGCATGGTGCTCGACGGTACCGACGAGCAATTGATCCCGGTGCCCTACACCAACGTGCTGGTCAAAGGAGAAGGCCGGGGCACCTATTCCGATTTTAGCGGGTTCTTCTCGATCGTGTTGCGCAAGGGCGATGTGGTCGAATTTTCGGCGGTCGGATACAAAACGGTCGATTTTCAGATCCCCGATTCGTTGACCGACAACCGCTACTCCTTGGTCCAGCTCATGACCCGGGATACCTTCAACCTCCCCACGGCCGTGATCTTCCCCTGGCCCAGCCGCGAACACTTCAAACTGGAATTCCTGGCCATGGATGTATCTTCTGAAATGCAGCAGCGGGCTGTGGAGAACATTGCCCAGGAAAACCTCAGCCGGATGCGAAACGATGTGCGAATGGACGGCAACGAGAACGCGGATTACTACCTGCGCAAACAAGCCAGTTCTTACTACTATATCGGGCAAACCCCTCCGATGAACATCTTCAATCCGATCGCCTGGAAACAGTTCTTCGACGCCTGGAAACGCGGCGATTTCAAAAAGAAGTGATGTTCTTGTCCCAGCGGCTCGAAGCGATATGCCCAACTCTTTGTGCCTTGCATCCAACATCCCGCCTACGCTAATCCCGATTGCAATCGGGAACGGCGGGCAAAGCCCACATTCCACCTCCCCTTAAGGCATGGCCATCACCACGCTCAGTTTGTAGTACTCGTCTGAGTAGAAATCGGAATCCGTCCAATTGATCCCGGCGGAGAAGCGGAAGGTGTAGGTTTCGTTGATGTTCCATTTTACAAAAGCGCCTGTCCAGATGTACTGCGCGCCGTTGTCGATACCGCCGCTGTTGCGGGTCAGCACAAAGCTCTCGTAGTGAAGGCCGGCCGCCAGTCGTTCGTTCAGGGCAATGCCAGGGTAGATCCAGTACAAGAGGTAGTCGTAGGTGACCGGGCCTTCTTCCCGCAGCGATTTATAGTAGGCGGCAAAGAGTTCGGCTTCGACCCGGCCGTCGACAAAAAAGGCGGTCATGCTCGGCACGATACCGTCGCCGACTACCCCTCGCGATCCGCCCGAGAGCAAACTGCCGTGGGTCAGCCCCAGGGAGGGGTTCACCGAGAGGCGTCCGTCGGCCAATAAGGTTTGGATGCCAATGCCCATTTCCGTCCACAGATCGGTGCCGCTGCCTGCATTACCGAAAGAAGGGTTGGTCCAGAAAAGTCCATAGAAAGTAAAACTGGTTTCATTTTTCCAACCCAGACTGCCATAGACGGCCGGGTAAAAGCCGAAGGCATTGTCTTGATTGATGGCTACGAGAAAAGAAGGCGCCGGCTTGTCGGTTTGGCTTTGAACCGACAAGGATAGGCTTAGGATCAGGAGGAGGAACAGGAGCCGGAAAGTCATAGGAGGGGGGTGTTTGGTGAAGGAACCTGGAAAAATTGCCATCGGATCGCTCACAGCGGCCCGATGGCGCTTGCTCGTGGAACAAGTTAGGCAAACGGGCTGTAAATTTGGATATCTTTGCGCGATGGAATACTTGGTAGCGCGACCTGAAGAGCTCGACCCGGTGGCGGAGGCTTTGTTGAGTTGGGCCGGCGAACGGCGCAAGTTCTTCCTTTATGGGGAGATCGGCGCGGGGAAAACGACCTTCATCCAGGCCGTTTGTCGCAGGCTGGGCGTCCGCGAAAAAGTGACCAGCCCCACCTTCGGTCTGGTCAACGAGTATACCTATCCGGACCAGCAGGGCCGTGAGCAGCGAGCGTACCACCTCGACCTATACCGCCTGACCAGGCTGGAAGAGGCCCTGGACATCGGCATTGAAGATTACCTGGACGATGCGGCCTATTGTTTTGTCGAATGGCCCGACCTGATCGAGGCACTGGCCCCTCCGGAAGTCGTTCGGATTAAACTATCGATCACCGGAAATTCCTCCCGAAAAATCTTATTTTTGTAAGGTTTACAACCTTTCACCGCAGGATATGAGTGATCCGAAGAAGAAAATACCCATCCCCCGATCGTTGACCGAAGGGCAGTTTCAAACGCAGACGGAAACACTCCAGCTTCAGCACAGATCCAATAAGCTCTTTATCGGCATTCCCAAAGAGGCCACCGTGCAGGAAAACCGCGTGGCGCTGGTCCCTTCTTCGGTGAAGTCGCTGGTAGCCGAGGGGCATCGCGTGGTGGTCGAGACGGACGCCGGTATCCGGGCTAACTATTCCGATATCGACTATTCCGAGCAGGGCGCAAAGATCGCCTTCAGTGCGGAGGAGGTTTACGAAGCCGACGTCATCCTGAAAGTGGCTCCGCCGACCCAGGAGGAGATCGGCTTGATGCGTCCGAATCAGATCCTGATCTCGCCGCTGCAGTTGCCGATCATCACGGCCGAGTATCTGCAGCAACTCAAGGCCAAACGGGTCATTGCCCTGGCGATGGAGTACATCCAGGACGAGGCGGGCCTCTTCCCGGTAGTGCGCACGATGAGCGAGCTGGCGGGCCTGAACGTCATGCTGACGGCCGCCGAGTTGATGGCGACGACCAGCGGAGGGAAAGGCGTGCTTCTGGGAGGGATCTCCGGCGTGCCGCCGGCGCGGATCGTCATTCTGGGCGCCGGCGTGGTGGCCGAATTCGCGACCCGCACAGCGCTTGGCCTAGGCGCCGAAGTGCGTATTTTCGACAACAACATCTACAAGCTTAAGCGCATTCAGGACAAGGTCGGTCAGCGCTTATACACCTCGGCGGTCAATTCTACTCATCTCGACAAGGAGTTGATGCGTTGCGACGTCGCTATTGGCGCGATCCATTCCAAATCGGGCCGAACACAGGTGCTGGTCGATGAAGATCAGGTGGCTAAGATGAAGCCGGGTTCGGTGATCATCGACGTCAGTATCGATCAGGGCGGCTGCTTTGCCACCTCGCGCGTGACCTCCCTCGACAAGCCCACCTTTGTCAAGCACGACGTCATTCACTACTGCGTACCCAATATCGCCTCGCGGGTGTCGCGCACGGCCTCCATCGCTATCAGCAACATTCTCACTCCTATACTGCTCAAAGCAGGCGTCACGGGTAGTCTCGAAAAGCTGATCTTTTCGCACATGGGGCTGCGCCACGGCATCTACATGTACAAGGGATGTCTGACCAATGAGTACCTGGGTGAGCGCTTTCAGATCAAGTCGACCGACCTGGATCTGCTCATTACTTCCAGCTTGTGATCAACCGGCAATTTTGGCGGGTTCGCTTTGCATGACCTGTACAACCTGCTTCAGGAGCCGGAAGGCCGTTTCCGCCATTTTGTTGCCCTTGTCGTCGAGCGTGGGGTTGACCTCCACGATCTCCAGGCAGGCGATCTTGCCGGAGCTACAGAGTTCCTTCAGCAAGTTGGCCGCCTCCTGCTCGGTCAGTCCGTCGGGTACCGGCGTGCCGGTGCCGCGGGAAACGAGGTTGCAGTCGAGGCTGTCGACGTCGAACGACAGGTAAATGAGGTCGCATTGCCGCAAGTGCGCGAGGATCTCTCTGGCGATCGTCGGAACGCCGTGGGCGCGCAGGCGCTGCACCGGATAGGAGGCGATCTGGTATTTTTGCAGAAGGTGTACCTCTTCCGGTTCTACGTCGCGCAGGGCGATAAACACGAGGTCTTCCGGCAGTATCCAGGGCGATCCCGGGAAGGTTTGCTTCATTTTTTCCCAGAGGCGGACGGTCTTTTCCGCCGGAATGTTGCGTTGATGGTCGAGGTTGTCGTCGCCGAGCGCCAGGGCGAGCGGCATGCCGTGCATATTGCCCGAGGGCGTGGTGTAGGGCGAGTGCAGGTCGGCGTGGGCGTCGATCCAGATCACACCGAGTCGCCGCTCGGGATTGGCCGTGCGTAGACCGGCGATGGTGGCGCCGGCCGTAGAGTGGTCGCCTGCCAGCACCAAGGGGCATTCTCCGCTTTCGACCGTTTGCGCGACTGCCGAGCAAACGCGCTCGTACATTTGCTGGACGAACTCGATATGTTTGGCCTGAGGAGTGTCGTCGGAGGCGTAAAGGGCATCGTTGAGCGGCGGCACTTCCTGTCGGGGCAGCTCGGAAAACAACATGCTGCCGGCGTTCAGGGCAGCTACCTTCATCGCATCGATGCCAAGACTGGCGCCACGGGTGCCGGCGCCGATCTCGGATTTGACTTCAAGGATCCTTAGCGATCTCATCCGAAAAAATGGTCTTATATGGTTAAGCGGGCTTCCCGGGGGGCGAACGGGGAAGCAAAGCAAAGATAAGATTTTGGGGCAGATAAAGTTCTCAGAATTGCTATCTTTAGCTGGGCGCACCCAAGGCTCCATTCCCAATTCACACACTTAATAGCCCTCACCATGTCAGTCGAGCGCAAGACCTATCATTACGAAGAGATCATCGAGGTCGAATCCGAACAACTTAGGGAACGCCGCCGGCGGTTGGCGGAGGTATATGAAGAAGAGGTGGAGGATTTCGATACCACCAAGTTCGGCATCGCCTTGTCGGGTGGCGGGATCCGTTCGGCTACCATTAACCTCGGGTTTTTGCGTACGCTCAACCTGTTCGGGTTGTTGCGGCGGGCCGACTATCTGTCGACCGTGTCGGGCGGCGGTTACACAGGGGCCTATATCCAGGCGACGCTCAAGAAAACGGCTAACTATAGCGCGTTGTTTGCCGACGAACACATCCGGCATATGCGCACCAACGGCGAGTACCTGATCCCCGGCCAAACGGTGCTCACCAAGTTCGGCAACACCCTCATCCTGATCATCGGCTACCTGAGCAGTCTGGCAATGAGCCTATTTAGCCCGGCCATTCTGGTATCCGGAGTACTGATCGCCTATCGCCTGATCGACAGTTGGATTGCCTACGAGCCGACGAAGAACCCGATGGAGTGGTTTGCCGAATGGCTGCAAGGCATGGTGCTGCCGATCCTGCTCGGCGTGGTCGCCCTGCATTTTCTGGCAAATCTGATCGCCAAGTTCAGCCTCACGATCTCGCATCTGTTCAACGTGATCGAAACGACGATCGTGGGGGTGGTTTTGATCGTCTTTGTGCCCGTTCTGTTGATCTTTCTTTCGCAGGAAAACGAAGGCACGCAGCAGCTTCCGCTCGACGAGGCCAATTTGTACCTGTTGGTGCTGCTGGGCCTGGTCGTGGTCGGGTTCTTCACCAACCCCAATGCCCTGAGTTTCCATCGATTCTATCGCAGCCGTTTGGCGCGCGCTTTCCTGGCCCACACGGGGAAATGGAGCAATGCGAAGCTGAAAGACCTGTTTTCCCTGAACGATACGGTCGGCGACTGGATTGCGCCCTATCCATTGATCAATACCTGCCTCAACCTGCAAAATCCCGGCGGCGGCGAGAAATTCAAGGGTACGAAGGCGAGTGATTACTTTCTGCTGTCGCCACTGTATAGCGGGGCCAAACTCACCGGTTATGTGTCGACCCCCGAATTTCCGGGTTATGATGTGATGAGTCTGCCGGCGGCCACTACGATATCGGCGGCAGCGCTCAATCCGGGTATGGGCAACTACTCGAACAAGCTGCTCAGCGTGCTGATGACCATTTTCAATGCGCGTCTGGGGTATTGGGTGAATAATCCCCTCAAGAAAAGTTCCAAGCACTATGTGGTCTGGTGGCCCCTGTACTTCTTCTACGAATTGCTGTCGAAAATGGGTTCCAGCAATCGCAAGGTCAA